>NZ_JBFTZN010000069.1:0-23063 GCF_056406775.1 Allobosea sp. P1_A7 | reverse complement strand
ATTCTCGGCCCAGGTGATGACCGTGCGCGGGCTCATGACGGTCGAGAGATCGCCGTTCATGAAGGCGTTGCGTGTCAGGTCGGCGACGCGGACCATCTTGTTGACGATGTCCTTGCCCTCGGGCGAGGCCTGATAATGCTTCGACTTGGCGAGCACGATCGCGACTTCGTTGTCGTGCGGCAGGTAGTTCAGCGTCGTCACGATCGACCAGCGGTCCATCTGGCCCTGGTTGATCTGCTGGGTGCCGTGATAGAGGCCCGACGTGTCGCCGAGGCCGACCGTGTTCGCCGTGGCGAACATGCGGAAGGCAGGGTGAGGGCGGATGACGCGCTTCTGATCGAGCAGCGTCAGCTTGCCGGACTGCTCGAGCACGCGCTGGATCACGAACATCACGTCCGGGCGACCGGCGTCGTACTCGTCGAAGACGAGCGCGATGTTGTTCTGCAGCGCCCAGGGCAGGATGCCGTCCTGGAACTCGGTGATCTGCTTGCCTTCCTTCAGCACGATCGCGTCCTTGCCGACGAGATCGAGGCGCGAGACGTGGCTGTCGAGGTTGACGCGCACGCAAGGCCAGTTCAGGCGGGCCGCGACCTGTTCGATATGGGTCGATTTGCCTGTGCCGTGATAGCCCGAGATCATGACGCGTCGATTATGCGCGAAGCCCGCGAGAATCGCGATCGTGGTGTCACGGTCAAATCGGTAGTCGACGTCGAGATCGGGCACATGGGCGTCGGCCTGCGAGTAGGCCGGCACTTCGAGATCGGAGTCGATCCCAAAAGTCTGGCGCACCGACAGCTTCATATCGGGAAGGCCCTGGGCAATCGTCGTCGTCATTGTCTTGTCTCCGGGCGCAGAACAGTGCCGGGCGAACCACCGGTTGTCCCACTGCCGACCGAAAGGGGAGGCGTACGAAACCTAATTAGTGCGAAAGCGTCGGAGCGGCAATTCGCAAACCGCCGCAACGGCAATACGCAGGAGGCATGTCGCAAAAGACATGCCGAGCGTTCAGGCGCGTTCGGCCAGCAGCTTCGCAATGATCGCGACGGAGGTTTCGGCCCCTGCCCTGTCGATCGTGAGCGGTGGGGGCGCATCTGCCCCCAGCATCTCCGTCACCGCTTTCTCCAACCTGCTCGGTGTCAGCGAATCAGGTCCGGTCAGGCGCAGACAACGTGCGAGGCCTGCATGCTCCATCGCCTCGGCGCGGATCGCCTGCTCGGTCTCGTTTCCGGCATCGAAGGGCACCACGATCGCCGGCCGCCCGGCGCGGACCAGGTCGAGCACCGTGTTGTAGCCGGCCTGGCTGATCGAAAGCGCACAGCCTGCAAGCAGTCCGGGGAAATCCGGTCTCGCACGTTCGACGCAGACATGCGCCGGCGCCTTGCCCTCCAGGTCGGCGAATTCCTCTGCGCCGATGCCCTGACCGCCAAGGATACGCCAACGCCTGCGATTGCCCATCAGGGTCGCGGTCGCGATGGCAAGCTCGAACAGCGGCAAGCCAGCAGCCGAACCGCCTCCGGACACCACGATCTCGCCAGGCYCCAAGGGAGCGGCGCACTCCTCGGGGCCAGTCAGGTAACCGGTATAGCGCAGCTTTCGCGCCAGCTCTGGCGCAACCGGCCAGGACCGCTCCAGCGGCAGGAAGGCTCTGTCGCCATGGACGAGGACCGCGTCGAAATGTGCCGCGATGCGCGCTTCGGCCTCACGGATGCGATCGGCGCGCGGCGTCACCAGGACATCGCGCACCGAGGACAGGACCAGTGCCCGTGGATTGGCCGCCGCCGCCACGCTGATGAGGCCCAGAAACTCATCGCCCAATTGTCGGCGTCCGAACGGAAAATGCTCGGTGATGACGACATCGGGCCGGTGCTGCGCCGTGAGATCGCAGAGCATCTTCCGGCGCAAGGCGCGATAGTCCTGCGAAACCGGTCTCCCCTCCGGGTCGAGCAGGTTCCGGAAGTCAACACCCTCGACCTTGACCGGCGGCAACTGGGCAAAGGTGAACGAACCGTCCGGGACGGATCGCGGCGCGGCCCCGCCACTGACCAGCACRGTTTCGAATCCGGCGGCCCCAAGGGCGCGCGCAAGATGAGCGGCCCTGACAAGATGGCCGCTGCCGAGGAGGTGCGTGACGGCGATCAGGACGCGGGGCGTCATGATCGCCGCCGGTTCGCCGCGTCCAACAGCATCGCCTGGACCCGGTCGAGTCCCGCCGCTGCCGAAAACGCCTGCGCCAATCTCTGGAAGGCGGCCTCCCCAAGGGCGACGCGCCGTGTCGGGGACGACGCCAGATCGGCCAATTGCCGCGCCAGGGCCTCCCGATCGCCCGGCGCCACGAGCACACCTTCGACGCCTTCGCGTACGAATTCGGGAATGCCCGCGAAATCGGTCGCAACGATCGGCAGGGCTTGGCTTGCGGCCTCCATCACGACATTGGGCAGGCCATCGCGATCGCCATCGCCCGCCTGCTTCGAGGGCAATACGAAGAGATCCGCATCGCGCAGGGCCGCAATCACGTCCTGCTGCGCCTTCGGCCCCGACCAGGTGACCCGCTCCGCCAGTCCGAGATCCGCGGACAACGCCTTCAGCGCAGAGAGCTTCTCGCCGCCGCCGATATGGGTCAGCCGCCAGTGAAGCTCAGCCGGCAGCGCCGCCAGAGCTGCGAGCAGATCGTCGAAGCCCTTCTTCTCCACCGCCCGACCAATGGTGATGAAACGAACCGGATCGGCAGGGTCGCGACCATCGCGCATGATCCGCGCGACCGGAGGCGCGGGAAACCGCGCCAGGTCGAGCCCATGATAGAGCAGAGCGACCTTGTCGGTGCGATCCGCAAGCCGCGTCAGCTCCGCATGTCCATCACGAGTGCAGGTGACGCCCCATGCCGCGTCGGCGATCTTTTCGCGCTTCTCCCAGTCCGGGGTCGTCCAGATATCCTTGGCATGGGCCGAAAAGGACCAGCTCAAGCCACGCAGCAGCGCCGCGTAACGGATCACCGAGGCCGGCGTGTGCAGATAGTGAACGTGCAGATGGTCGATACTCCCCGGAAGTTCCCGCGCCATCACGCAGGCCTGGCCGAAGCGGCGCAYCCTGTTGCGCGTCGGATCACGGGCAAGATCGCGCAGGAAAACCGGCAGGAGCCGAAGGAATCCTGGCCGGAACAGAGCCCGCCCGATGCCGCGCAGCACACGCCCCGGCTCCTCGTGCAGATACTCCGGCAGGTATGTCACGGTTGCCGTGATCTGCTTGTGCATGAGGTGGCGTGCGCCATCCGTCGGCTGACGCAGCGACCAGATCGAAAAGGGCAGTGCGCGCTGCTGCAGGCCCAGCAATTCCTGCGCGATGAACGTCTCCGACAGGCGCGGATAGCCCTTCATCGCAATCGCGATCCGCGGCTCCTTCGCCTCGTTCATCGCCGGCCGATCAGCATGAAGCGCGTATAGTTCCTGCCCGGCAGCGCGCCGGAGAAATGGATCTCKGACAGTCCGACCTGCTCCTTGAACGCTTCAAGACTGGCGACGCAGCTTTTGTGGTCCGGCTCGCGATAATAATCGTTCGACTGCAACAGCACCGGCAGACCGGGCGGCAGCGATGCGACCCAGCCGGGCACATCGGCAAGATGCTCGCAGCTCGTGTTGATCACTAGGCCGGGCCGCTCCGGCTCCCTCGTGAAATCAAGCTGCATCATATCGGCAGTGACAGCGCCGAAGCGCTCTTCCGCAACATGGCGGCGATTCAGGCGTTCGGCGATCTCCGCACACGCGGGATCGCGGTCGAGGCTGACCACCCTGCCGAGGTCGAGCCGCGGATCATCCAGCAACAAAGCGCCGAGCACGCCATACCACGCCCCGAGCACCCAGACCGGCCCCTCCGGTCGCGGCAAAGTCTCGGCCAGCGCATCGACCAGCCAGCGCTTGGACGCGATCTGCTTGTGGTTGAAGGCGATCCAGAGTTCCGGCGGCATCCCCTGGCCGATCAGCCGCGCGAGMYCGSCCACGACCCTGTTTCCGGTCAGGGCTGCGACACCGCGCAGAATGTCGTAGAAGGCGTCCGAAGGCGTGTCCGTGGTCATGCCATATCGCGAAGGGATGGGATGAATTCGGCCGGACCATATGCAAGCCCGGATATAAAGGCCAGTCACGAGAATGACGGCGCAATGGCCCCTTCGGGAACCTTGTTGCCCCATCTCGCCGGCCCCGGCGCCTGCTTGAGACAGGTGCTCGCCGCGCACGCGGTGCGGCACTGCCCGCATATCGTGGAGATCGGGGGCGCCGGGCTGCCGATCACCGGCTTTCTCACCCATTCCCCGCAATCGGTGACGGTGATCGACCCGAAAATACCGGCTTTCAAAGCAGATATACTGAACGGAAAGCCCTGCACGGTCCTGCATCGGGCCGCCAAGCTTCAGGCCATCGCGCTTGCCCCGCCGAAGCCCTATGCATTGGTGCTGCTCGGCCTGTCGCTCAAGCCCTTCGGGGGAACCGCGGCGACCCCGCCCGAACTGCTCGCCCTTGCGGAAGCAGCCGAGACCCTTGTGATCGACTACGCGCTCGATCTGGAACGCGCCTGCGGCCAGATCGGCGCGATCACGGCGACGCGGCCGGCTCCGCCGCTTATCGATCTCGCCATGACGATCGACGATCCGGCATTGCGCAGCGCCGGATACGACCGCCGCCGCTTCCTGGTCTATGGCCCGCCCTGAGCCTCAGACGTCCTGATTTTCGGGCTTCTGGTCAGCCTGCGTCTTGGAGCGCCGTCCAGCCGGATTCGCGGGGGTGGGCGTCGCGGTGGGAGCCCGCTGCTCGCCATTGCCAGCATCCTGCGTCGCGCCTTGCGTCGCCACTGCGCTGGCGTCCACCGCGTCAGCCTCATCCGCAGCGTCGATGCGTGGCGTCCTGGCGAAGCCATAGGCCGCCATCGGCGCATCCCGGCCCTTGATCATCACCTTCAGCGGAACGGCTTCGGCAAAGCTCCGGCCGGTCACTGCAACAGTCGTCTCCGAAACCACGATATCGGCGAGAACACGCCGTGTCGCGGCCTCGAACTGGCTCGCGATCGCCACCGTCTCGCCGACCGTGATCTCATGCCGGCCGAGGCTGTCATTCTCGACCGCGCCGACGACAGCCTGGCCGGTATGGATGCCGATGCCGATCCGCAGCGGCAGCGGCAGGGCCGCGCTGAACTCACGATTCAGGGCGTCGACCGCCCGCACGATGTCGCCAGCGGCCGCGATCGAAGCCAGTGCCGCCTTGGCCGGGCTGGCTTCCAGGCCGAACACCGCCATGAAGCCATCGCCATAGAGAGCATCGATGCGCCCGCCATGAGCGATGATCGCCTGCGCCATCTCGTCGAAGAAGCGATTGAGCAATCCGATCAGCTCATGCGGCAGTTGACGCTCCGACAGCGCCGAGAAAGCGCGCAGATCGGCCACCATCACGGTCAGGCCGCGCCGGGCAATGGAACTATCCAGTTCGACGGCTCGTATGGCCGATCCCAGTTTGGATGCGAGCAACAACTGCACCTGCAGGTCGTCGCGTGGTCGGATCTGGCAGGCGAGGCGGACACGCGGCGGCGCCGAAATCCGACGCAGCAGCTTCGCCTCGTTCGGCCCTGGCGCCGGAAGCCCATCCGCACCATCGAGGACCAGCACGCGGCAGGTGGCACAGCGCGCCCGCCCACCGCAAAGCGCCGCATGCGGAATATTGAAGCGCCGGAACAGCTCAAGCACGGTCGGGCCGGGCACGACCTTGCGCACGCCATGGCCGACGAAGCGCACCGTGATCGCACGGGTCGTCCGCACCCGGAACTCGCGAAACGCAACGAAGATCGCGAAGGCGCCGACGAGCCCGAAGAAGCCACTCTTCACCCACATCTCATGCCAGTTGGACATCGCCGAACGGGCGTCGTTGCGCGCCTCCGGCGGCAGGGCCATTTGCACGGCCTCGCGCGCGGCGACGGAGAAGCCGATCAGGGCAAGAACCGGAATGAGGATCGCGACCAGAAGAAAGGGATCGCGCCACCGCGCATAGCTATCCCGGCTGCGCAGGATGAAGTGCAGGCCGATCATGCCATGCGTCCAGACCAGGAGCAGGAGCAGCGACTGCGCCAAGGCGTGCCCGGGCCAGAGCCGTCGCAGCACCGCGTGGTAGCTCTCGTCGATATGGAAATAATGCCCGATGATCCGGGTGCTGACGATATGGTCGACGAGCAGCAGGGGGATGGCGAGGCCCAGCGCGATCTGCAGGATTTCGCGCACCGGCATGCGGAAGGTCCGGCGCTGGGCGACTCGCACCAGGGCAAAGAGCGGGTGAACGATCAGAGCGCCATAGAGCGCGACGGTTCCCGGCCAGGAATGCCAGACAGCGTAGCGCCATTCCTGCACCTGCTCCATCGCCGCAACACCGGCGATCCCAACGGCATGGTTGAGGAAATGGGTCGTCGCGAAGACGAGCAGGACGAACCCTGACACCAGGCGGATATCCCGGCTCCAGGACGAAACCTGGCTCATGCCGGCATCGAATCCAGGCGAACGCTTCGTGCCGGTCTGCGGCAGACTCATGAGTTTTCCCGTGTCCTCAATGGACCTTCTCGCTATGCAGGACGTAATTGGCCAATCGGTACAGGCGCGAGGCCAGATCACGTGACAGCGCAACGCTGAAATCGGGAACGGTGCCGAGCAGTTCGAAGAACAGATCCTTCGGCAGGCGGAGCGCGCAGACCTCGGTCTTGGCGACAGCTTCGCCGAGATAGGCCTGGTCGCTCAGCATCGGCACGTCTCCGAAGATACTTCCCGTCTCGAACTGGAAGCGCTTGGCGGGGCGTTCACCTTCCATGTGGAGGAGCTCCACCTCTCCCTCCAGGATGAAGTAGACGCCTTGCGGCCTCTCTCCTTCCCGGATGATGACGGTCCCCGGCTCGAAATGCAGGCGTTCACCCATCAAGGCCACAAGCTTGAGCCGTGGCGCCGGCAGGCTGCGAAAGAGCGGTATGCTCCGCAGGCAGGCGATATCGCTTTCGAGCGTCATTGTCGCACCTCTACCCCCTCGGCGACCCGCAACGGAGATGAAACGGCCCGATGTTCCGTTTCGTCCTCGCCATCGCTGTCGCCGTCTTCAATCACGCCGAAGGATCCGTTGAACACGAGCCTCGGCGAAATGTCCCTGGCGAGACTACCATCACCAAGAAGTAGAAACAGTGTCATGCCGGCACAATGCTTGCGCAGGCGGCTGATGATTTCACCACCCTTGTTTGTCGTGGCAAGCAGCGCACTCGGATCGAGAATCGCGATCTGCGGCGTCTTGATCAAGGCTTGGGCGAGCGGGATCGCGAGCCGGATCCGGGCCGGCAGATAGCGGCCGCGCAGCCCGCAATCGGTGTTGAGTCCGACGCGATAGAGCGAGCCGTCCAGACCTGCGCGAGACAGCGCCGTTCGCATGATGTCGGCAACCTTGCGGCCGGCATCGCTGATGCCGAAGCCGATGCGCCCGAACAGAAGATTGTCGCGGATGCTGGCCCCATCCATGACGCGGTCCGGGTCATAGAAATCGACCGAACTGGCAGCATCCGCCGGCAAATGGGCCTTGAAACTTGCCCSCGCACGCAAAATCCGCCGCCGCAGGGCATCGTCCAGCAAGTTGAGGCGGTGCTTCGGTTCGATATAGCCGAGCGCGAGCGCCATCAGGTTTCGCTCCGTTTCCGGATCGAGCGGGCTGCGCATATCGTGCTTGGCAAGAACCGAGGCCAGGCTCTTCAGTATCTCGAGGTCGAAGTTCGTGCCAAAGGAATACCTTTCGAACAAGGCATGGCCGGCCGGCAGTCCCTCGAAGATCTCGACCACCGTCGAGACGATGCGCGCACCCACTTCGACGAGCGGCTCGATCAGCGCTTCGGCCTGCATCAGGGCGCGCGCATAGGGCTCCGCCAGCAGGGTATCATTGGCGAAACGCGCCCCCTTGCGCGCCCCGAAGATCAGGTTCTCCGCAATGGTCGCGTTGGCATTGTAGCGTTTGGGATCGAATGTCTCGACCAGTCCGGCAAGCTTGCTCTTGGACAGTTCCGCCGCCACGACCTTGCGGGCTTCGGTGATCCTGTCGATGATCGACTGGTCGAGCGGCAGGACGACCTTGCCGTCCAGTCCGAGCTCGTAGACGTCCTCGTCGCAGCCAAGGACCTCCAGAATCCGCTGGACATGCGCTTCAAGCTCGGCGGCGTCGGCGAGCCCCACCCCTTCATAGTCGGTCCAGTCGGCCGCAAACGAGAAKGGCGTATTGCCGGAGCGGACCGCTTCGATCAGCCGCCTGTGCTCTTGCGGCGTGATCGGTTCCTTTGGCTTCAGGCTCGGCCGCCGGCGCCTGAGGGGCAGCAGGATGTTGTCGCGCAGCGTGCCGTTGATGATCTCGACCTCCTGGCCGGCATAACCGATCAGATGGCTTGCCTTCTCGACCGAAAATCGCGCGAGGCTGGCCCTGTCGATCAGGACCCGTCCCGAATAGGACATGATCTGGCGGCCGAGGATGCGGCCGAAGACGTCGCGCGCTCCCCCCGGCGGCCCGATGACGGCAACGACGCTGGGACGGGGCACCTGAAACGACAAGGGCGACAGCAGCGGCTGGCCGCGGTTATCGAGCATCTGGACGCTGTCGAGCCTGATCTCGCCCTTGTCGGGCAGGTTCGAACAATCCTCCTCCTCGTCGAGCACCATTGTCTCGTCAGGGTTGAACTGGCCGACGACCTGTTCGTACTTGATGGTGACGTCGTTGCGCTGCTGATCCCAGTCGATCAGTTCCTTGATCGGCGGCGGCAGATCGCGATAGGCCGCGATCACGGCAACGAGCTGGCCGATATCGAGCCGGCCCTGCAGGGCAAAATAGCCCCCGACTGCGTAGAAGAAGAATGGCGTGATCTGGGCCAGCAGGTTGTTGAGGA
The DNA here is from genome assembly GCF_056406775.1 of Allobosea sp. P1_A7. Taxonomy (NCBI): domain Bacteria; kingdom Pseudomonadati; phylum Pseudomonadota; class Alphaproteobacteria; order Hyphomicrobiales; family Alloboseaceae; genus Allobosea; species Allobosea sp. P1_A7. Next base: position 14,144 of record NZ_JBFTZN010000069.1, on the reverse strand, counting down.
ACTTGACCGCGAATTTGCGCTTGTAGAGCGCGTAGCGGATGTCGAAAAGGTTGCCGAGACGCCCGGCAATATCCGACTGCATATAGTTGGTGACGCCATGCCCCTGAATGGTCGGACCGGCATCCACGATCTCGCCGATCCTCCCCGCGAGCAGGCGCGATGCGATCTGCCTTTCGCGGCCAAGCCGTAACTGCTCCCGCCGCAGGATCGGGATGATGATCGCCTGGGCGATCACGATGAACAGTGCGATCGAGCCCAGCCAGACGCTTTGCACCATGATGAAAACCAGCGCCGTCAACGCCTGGCTAAGCAGGAAGACCGGCTGGATGAAGGCATCACCGACGAAACCGCCGATCGGCTCGACCTCGTCCTTGATCATGCTTGCCACTTCGGCCGGCTTGACCGCCCTGATATCCTCCGGCTGGAAGCGCATGAGCTGGCTGAACAGGTCGTAGCGCATGCGCCTCAGCATCCGCTCGCCGAGGATGCCCTTGCGCACGTTGATCACGTATTTGAAGACGCCGTTGATCAGCACCAGCACAAGGAAATAGAAGCTCAGCCCGAAGAGCAGCCCGAGCTGGCCGACCTGGAAGCCGTCGAACAGGTGGACGCTGCCGCCGCCGAAGATGTCCGGCCAATGCAGCGTGATGTCCATCAGCGTCGCGCTGGTCTGGCCGTCCTTGAAGGCTCCGCCCTGGATCGCATCGTTGACGATGCGCTTCGGCACGACGAACGAGGCCCAGTTGAATGGAATTGAGGCAAGGATGATCAGCAGGACGACGATCTGTTCGCCACGGCTCTTCTGCCAGATGTAACGARAGAGGTTCGTCTCCAAGGGACGTCCTGTCTGGCGAACCGGATGGTGCACCGCTTATTGAGTTTCGCGTCATATGTGTGTCAGTCACGGCCCTTGCGCAATGTCGCAATGCGGCATGCCCACGGCTTGCTTGGCGCCCGGCCGCATGTTTCGATCACAATGCGCGGAGGAACGACGATGCGGCTGAGAGGTGTCGGACGGCGGTTGGCAGGGATGTCAGGGATTGCCCTGCTCGCGCTGACACCGCCGTCATTGGCTGCGGCACAGGACGGATCTTCGCTGCTCCTGAGGGATGCTTTCGATGCCGGGCGCTTCGCCCTCGAAGGCGGGCTCTATTATAAGGACAATGCCGAACAGCGCGCCGGACAGGTGACATTTCAGGAGAAAGGCGCCCTGGATGGCAGGGGCGCGCTCACCCTGTCGGTCAAGCCGCTCTGCGCGAAGGGCGCGCGCAATTGCAGCGAAAGGGCCGAGGTCTGGGAGAAGCCCGAGGTCCTGGCAAGCTACGATCAGACGGTCTGGCACGGCTTCGCCATGCGCCTCGACGATCCCGTGCCGCAGGACGATGCCCGCTATGTCATGGCGCAGTGGAAGCGCCAGATCACGCCCGGAGCAGAGGGAGATTATTCGCCCTTTCTGGCGCTCAGGCTGTTTCAGGGGCGGCTTGGTGTCACCGTAGAGACCGACATGATCGAGGTCTTTCCGATCGGCGGTGCAGAACGCCCAGACGGCTGCCTCCCCGGAGAGGCCCTGGCCGTGAACCGTCGTGTCGCGCGGCAGACCCGCGCTCTGGTGGCGCTTGAGACCGGCAGCACGCGGGCCGACTACCCCGCCTATTTCAATGCCTGCGCGCCAGGAATCCAGGTGACCCATCACGCCGGACTGCCGCCTGCTCGCGCGGGCTGGATCGACTTCGTTTTTCGCTCGAGCCCCGGCCCGCAGGGCAACGGCCATGTCGAGATCGTGGCGAACGGCCGACACGTCGCCACGATCAAGGGCCCGATCGGCCATCGCGGCCCGGGCCTCGGAAAGAAGCAGTATTTCAAGTTCGGACCTTACCGCGCCGCCAACACAGGCTCGTGGAGCGTAAGTTACGACGATTTCCGGCGCGGGCCGCGTTGCGCGGATGTCATCCGGAGCGGGCAATGTCCGCCGGAATGAGCGCGCGCAAGACAGAGATTGGCAAGACGCAACTTTCCACGTCTAGTGCCAGGGGACCCGGTGACCCGGGAGTGAATACGGGGTTCAGGCGCTAGCAGCTCATGGATATCTTGCGGATCAGCGATTTGCGGATCGGCTTCACGGTGCACGGGTTCGCCCGGGATGTCGTGAAGGGGGTCAGTCTGCGTGTCCCCGCGGGGAAGACAGTTGCCCTTGTCGGCGAGTCCGGATCCGGCAAATCGGTGATCTCGCAGGCGATCATGGGGCTCCTGCCTCGCGCGGGCGCCGTCACCGGCGGAGAGATCCTGTTTCGCGATCCGCTCGACCGGAGCACCGTGATCGACATTGCGGGCCTGACCGCCGAAGGCGAAGCGATACGCGCGCTGCGCGGCGGCCGTATCGGCATGATCTTCCAGGAGCCGATGTCCTCGCTCTCACCGGTGCACACCATCGGCAACCAGATCGAGGAAGCCCTGCAACTGCATCGCCCGACCGATGATGCTTCGGCACGCCGGCAGATCGAGACGATGCTTCGGCGCGTCGGCTTCAAGGACCCGGTGCGCGCCTACGGCTATTACCCGTTCGAGCTTTCCGGCGGTCTGCGTCAGCGCGCCATGCTCGCCATGGCCCTGATCTGCCAGCCCGCCCTGCTCATCGCGGACGAGCCGACCACTGCTCTTGACGTCACCATCCAGGCCCAGGTGCTCGACCTGATGCGAGATCTCCAGGCCGAGATGGGCATGGCGATCCTGCTCATCACCCATGATCTCGGCGTCGTTGCCAACATGGCCGACGAGGTTGTGGTGATCTATCACGGCGAGATCATGGAAAGCGGTCCTGTCGAGGATATCTTCCGACGTCCGCGACACCCCTATCTCAAAGCGCTGCTGAAAGCCTCGCCGCATTTCGACATGCAGGAGGGCGAGCGGCTGGTCGCATTGCGCGAGGCACGTGCCCAGCCTGTGGCAACGCCGCGTGCCGCCCCGCTCATCTCCCGGCCTGCCAATGCGCCGCCATTGCTGAGCGTGCGCCACCTGCGCAAGACCTACACGACCGGGTCACGCGGTTTCTTCGGCAAGGGCACCCAGGCTACGGTGCTTGCGGTCGACGATGTCGGGTTCGACATCGCACGCGGCGAATGTCTCGGTCTTGTCGGCGAGAGCGGCTGCGGCAAGACCACCGTCAGCAAGATCATCATGCGCGCGATCACGCCCGATGCCGGGGCGGTGACCTTCAATGACGGTTTCGGCCCGACAGACGTCCTCTCCCTGCAGGGCGAGGAGCTGCGGCGCTTCCGTCAGCGAGTCCAGATGATCTTCCAGGACCCGGTCTCGTCTCTGTCGCCGCGCATGACCGTCATGAACATCCTGCGCGAGCCGCTGGTGATTCACGAGCGCGGTGACGGCGCCGAGCAGACGGCCCGCGTGCGCAGCCTGATGGAGAGCGTCGGGCTCGATCCGCGCTTCCTCAGCCGCTACCCGCATTCCTTCTCCGGTGGCCAACGTCAGCGCATCGGCATTGCGCGCGCGCTCGCGCTCGACCCGGACCTGATCGTTTGCGACGAACCGGTATCGGCGCTCGATGTCTCGGTACAGGCGCAGATCCTCAACCTGCTCAAGGACCTGCAGGCCGAGCGCGGCCTCACCTTCCTGTTCATCTCGCACAATCTCGCCGTCGTGAACTACATGGCGGACCGGATCGCGGTCATGGCCAATGGCCACATCGTCGAACTCGCGCCGCGCCACGCCCTCTTTGCCTCGCCAGCTCACCCCTATACGAAAGCCCTGCTGCGCTCGGTGCCCTTCGCCGATCTCGACCGCAAGCTCGATTTCAAGCTCGTCGCACCCGGCGGCGCCTCCGATTACAGCCATTGGGCGCCGGCCTTCAGACCGGAACCCGGCGTCAGCCTCGAGCCGCTATCCCTGGGCGAAGGCCACTACGTCCTGGCCCGTCCGGAAGCAAACCACAGGGAGTTGGTCTGATGACATCCCGCCGGCAGCATCCCACACGCCGTACCGCTCTCTTGCTCGGAGCCGGCGCTCTCGCCGTTCAGGGCCTGCCGCGCGGCGTGCTCGCACGCGAACCCAACCCGATGGATTTCATCGACAGCCCATTCTGGGCCGAGAAGGTGGCGGCAGGCACCATGCCGGTGATCGCGCTTCGCCTGCCGGAAGAGCCCCGCGTGATCGAAGTGTCCGGCCCCGACCGTGTTCCCGGGCGGCATGGTGGCACGATGCGCATGCTGATGGGCGACCAGCGCGACATCAGGATGATGACGCTCTACAGCTATACCCGGCTTCTCGTCTATGACGACAACCTCGAACTCGCGCCGGACATCCTGGAGGCGGTCGACGTCAAGGACGGCCGTGTCTTCACGCTGAAGCTGCGCAAGGGGCATCGCTGGTCGGACGGCAGCCCCTTCACCACGGAGGATTTCCGCTACTGGTGGGAGGATTTCGCCAATAACCGGCGCCTCTCACCTGGCGGGCCGCCCCAGGCGATGCTCGCGGGCGGCGAGAAGCCGGTCTTCGAAGTGCTGAGCGAGACCGAGGTCCGCTACAGCTGGAGCAAGCCGAACCCGGTCTTCCTGCCCTCGCTCGCCGACGCCCAACCGACCTATATCTACATGCCTTCGGGCTACCTGAAGCAGTTCCACGAGCGCTACGCCGACAAGGTCACGCTCTATGCCCGCGTCAAGACGGCGCGCGTCAAGGACTGGGGCTCGCTGCACGAGCGGTTCTCGCGCATGTACAGGCCCGAGAACCCCGATCTGCCGACGCTCGACCCCTGGCGCAATCTGACATCGCTCCCCGCCGAGCAGTTCGCTTTCCAGCGCAACCCCTATTTCCACCGCGTCGACCAGGCCGGGCGGCAGTTGCCCTATGCCGACGAAGTGACAATCACGATTGGCACGAATTCGCTGATCCCCGCGAAGACCGCAGCCGGCGAGAGCGACCTCCAGGCGCGCTATCTCCGTTTCGACAACTACACCTTCCTGAAGGACGCCTCGAAGCGGATGAATTTCGACGTCAGGCTCTGGAAGCGGGCCGAAGGCTCCTGGTTTGCGCTGATGCCGAACCTGAATGCCATCGATCCGATCTGGCGCGATCTCAATCGCGATGTCCGTTACCGCCGCGCCCTCTCCGTCGCGATCAATCGCAAGGACATCAACCAGGTGATCTTCTTTGGCCTTGCCAAGGAAAGCGGCAATACGGCGCTGCCCGAGAGCCCACTTTATGAYGCCGCCAACGCCAATATGTGGATGCAGGCTGACCGGGCGCTGGCCAACCGCCTGCTCGACGAGATCGGGCTGACCAAACGTGCCCCGGACGGCATACGGCTCCTTCCCAATGGCCAGCGCCTCGAATTTACCGTGGAAACCGCAGGCGAGAGCACCGAAGAGACGGACATCCTCGACCTGATCAAACAGGATCTGCAGGAGGTCGGGATCAAGATCTATCCCCGCTCGACCCAGCGCGACGTCTTTCGCCGCCGCATCCTGGCCGGCCAGACCGTGATGTCGGCCTGGGCGGGCATGGATAACGCGCTGGTCGCGGCCGAGATGGAACCCGATGCGCTCGCCCCAACGTCGTCGATGCAGTTCAACTGGCCGCGTTGGGGCCAGTTCCTGGAAAGCGGCGGCCGCGAAGGCGAAGAGCCTGACCTGGCCGAAGCGCAGGAACTGGTCAGGCTCTACCAGGCCTGGCGCGTAAGCGTGACCCATGACGAGCGCAGAGCGATCTGGCGCGCGATGCTGAGGATCAATGCCGAGCAGCTTTTCACCATCGGCGTGGTCAATGGCACGCTCCAGCCGGTCGTGGTCTCGCGCAATCTGCGCAATGTTCCCGAAAAGGGCCTTTACAGCTTCGAGCCGGGTGCCTTTTTCGGTCGCTACCTGCCCGATACCTTCTGGTTCGACGATGCTCAGGTGAAGAGCTGACCGATGCTGCTGAAATACATCCTCAAGCGCATCCTGCTGATGATACCGACGCTGCTGGTAACCAGCGCGTTGATCTTCACCGTCATCAACCTGCCCGAGGGCGACTATTTCGAGACGCTTGCCGCCGAGATGCAGGCCCAGGGCGAAAAGGCCGACCTCAGCCGCATCGAGTTCCTGAAGACGGAGTATGGCTTCGACAAGCCGCCGATCGAGCGCTATTTCCACTGGGTCACCGGGCTCATGCGCGGCGACATGGGCTATTCCTTCGAATATCAGCGCCCGGTAAGCGAGATCGTCGGGGATCGATTGCTGCTGACGATGATCGTCTCCTTCGTCACCATCATCTTCACCTGGGTCGTCGCCTTCCCGATCGGCATCTATTCCGCCACCCATCAATACAGCTGGGGTGACTACGGCCTCACATTCCTCGGGCTGATCGGGCTTGCCGTGCCGCATTTCCTGCTGGCGCTGGTCTTCATGTATTTCGCCAATGTCTGGTTCGGCACCTCGATCGGGGGGCTCGTCGATCCACAATATCTCAACCAGCCGATGAGCTGGGCAAAGCTCCGCTCGGTGCTGGAGCATCTCTGGATTCCCGTCATCATCATCGGCGCCGGCGGCACCGCCGGCATGATCCGCGCCGTGCGCGCCAACCTGCTCGACGAACTCCAGAAGCAGTACTACGTCACCGCCCGCGCCAAGGGGCTGCCGCCCGGCAAGGCGTTGCGCAAATATCCGCTGCGCATGTCGCTGAATTTCTTCATTTCCGATATCGGCGACATTCTGCCCTCGATCGTCTCCGGCGCGGAGATCGTCGCGATCGTGCTCTCGCTTCAGACGACCGGTCCGCTGCTGATCCGCGCCCTGCAGGCGCAGGACATGTACCTCGCTGGTTCCTTCCTGATGTTCCTCTCGTTCCTCACCGTGATCGGGGTGCTGATCTCGGACATCGCGCTGGCGATCCTCGATCCGCGCATCCGCCTCCAGGGAGCGGCCACCAAGTGAAGCCCGCTCTCCCGCCAGACGGCGCGCCGCTGCTGCATACGGCCTCGACCGCGCCGTTCGAACCCTACGCCGTCGAACGCATGACGCCTGAGCAGGAGCGCGTCTATCTCGCGTCACAATGGCAGTTGATGTGGTGGAAATTCCGCAAGCATCGGCTCGCGGTGATCTCCGGCGTCTTCATCATCCTCATGTATCTGACGGTGATATTCGCCGAGTTCCTGGCGCCCTACCATTACACCACCCGCAATACCGAATTCATCCGCGCCCCGCGGCAGGAGGTGCATCTCTTCCACGAAGGTCGCTTCCTCGGCCCCTTCGTCTATCCCTACACGCAGCGCCTCAACATGGAGAACCTGAAGCGCGAATACGATGTCGACCGCAGCCGGCCGCAGCCGATACGCTTCTTCTGCCGGGGCGACGACTACGATTTCTGGCGCCTGGTACCGGGCAGCCTTCACCTCGTCTGCCCTCCCAAGGACGGCACCCTGTTTCTCCTCGGCACCGATCGGCTCGGGCGCGACATGCTCTCGCGCATCATCTATGGCGGCCGGATCTCGCTCAGCATCGGCCTGCTCGGGGTCGGTGTCAGCTTCATACTCGGCGTCATCATCGGCGGTATCGCCGGCTATTACGGCGGCAAGATAGATCTCTTCATCCAGCGCGTGATCGAAATCGTGCAGTCCCTGCCGCATATCCCGCTCTGGCTCGCGCTGGCCTCGATCATGCCGCCATCCTGGAGCCCGCTGCTCGTCTATTTCGGCATCACGATGATTCTCGGCCTGATGGACTGGACCGGCCTTGCCCGCGCGGTCCGCTCGAAACTGCTCTCGCTGCGCGAGGAAGACTATGTCGTTGCCGCCCAGCTGATGGGCGCCAAGCCTGCGCGGATCATCGGCCTGCACCTCGTGCCGGGCTTCATGAGCCATCTCATCGCCTCGGCCACCATCACCGTGCCGAAAACGATCCTGGGCGAGACGGCGCTCAGCTTCCTCGGACTTGGACTCAGGCCACCGATCACCAGTTGGGGCGTGATGCTGAACGAGGCGCAGAACGTCAATGTGGTGGCGCTCTATCCCTGGTTGCTCTATCCGGTCGTTCCGGTGATCCTGATCATCCTGGCCTTCAACTTCCTTGGCGACGGCTTGCGCGATGCGGCCGATCCCTACCGCTGAGCGCGCCGCCACCTCCTGCTCGCGGACCTGACATCCTGTGCGGATCGCATTTCACACGCCGCTCAATGCGTATGAGGACGGCAGGATTTCCGGTGACCGGCGCATGGCGCACCAGCTCGTCGAGGCGATGACGCGCCTCGGCCATGCCGTCGCCCCGATAGCGGATGCGCGCTCCTATATGCGCAGCGCGGAGCCCGCGCTCCTGGATCAGCGCCTCGCCGAGGCGGCCGGCCGGCGCGATGCCTTGCTGGCCGCCTGGGAGACCAATGGCAACCGGCCGGGGCTCTGGTTCACCTATCACAGCTATTACAAGGCCCCCGACCTCCTGGGGCCCGAGATCACGAAGCGGCTCGACATTCCCTATGTCGTCGCCGAGGCAAGCGATTCCGGCCGGCGCTCCGAAGGGGAATGGGCCCGGCATGTCGCACTTGCAAGGCGCGGCTTCCGCGCCGCCGATCTGCATTTTTGTTTCACCGAGCGTGATCGTGGTGGCGTCGAGGCCCGCTCCTCGGACAGCACGCAATTCCTCGAGCTGCCCCCCTTCGTCGCGTTGGAGCCCTCCACTCCCCACCGCCGATCCGGTGCCGCGGCCACGCGCCTGATCACCGTCGCGATGATGCGCCCAGGCGTTAAGCTCGAAAGCTATCAAGCGCTTGCCGCCAGCCTCGCCCGCCTGATCGATCGTCCCTGGACGCTCACCATCATTGGCGATGGACCCGTGCGCGATCAGGTCGAAGCGGCCTTCGCGCCTCTCCCGCGCGAGCGCATCGAATGGCGCGGTGCGCTGGATCGCCCTGCCGTCGGCGCGGCGCTGGCGGAGCATGACATATTCGTGTGGCCCGGCATCGGCGAAGCCTATGGCCTGGTCTATCTCGAGGCCCAGGCTGCGGGTCTCCCGGTCGTCKCCTTCGACAGCGGCGGCGTTGCAGCCACCGTCCGGAATGGAGAGACCGCGATCCTGGTGCAGGATGGCGATCTCGCGGCTTTGGCAACAGCGTTGGTGGAGCTCGTCGAGAACACGAACCGGCGCGAAGATATGGGTCGCGCCGCGCGAAACTTCGTCCTGCGGGAACGGACGCTCAACCGGACGAGCGAGATCATCTCGCACGGTCTCGCATTGGCGCAGGCGGCTCGCGCCGCACATCGGGTCGCGCGCGCGGAATCGACCGGGCCATGAGCAACCCGCTCTGGGCTCTGCTTCTMGCCGAACTCGACCGCTGGAGCACGCAGGGCCGGCGCCTGCAGCTCTGGCTTCGCGATGACGACGCGATCGCCCCAAGCCCGCAGCTCGACAGGCTGGCAGCCCTGGCCGAACATTTCGATGCGCCCGTGCTACTCGCGGTCATCCCCTTCCTGGCGCAACCCGCTCTCTGCGAGCGCTTGCGGAGCGCCCCGCTCCTGCAGCCCTGCCAGCATGGCGTATGGCATCGCAATCACGCTCCCCAGGGCGAGAAGAAGTCGGAGTTCGGAAGCCACCGGTCTCGGGACATCATTGGCGCAGAGATCGCGGCTGGGCGACGCCGGCTTATGGATCTGTTTGGCCCGACCCTGCTGCCGGTCTTCGTCCCCCCGTGGAACCGGATCGACAGCGATATCGCGGCAGGCTTGCCGGAGCTCGGCTTCAGCGGGCTCTCCTGCTTCCGCCATTTCGGCTTCGCGGCGCCCCGCGGTTTTTCCGTCGTCAACACCCAGATCGACATCATCGACTGGCATGGCGGGCGCATCGGTCGCCCGGCCCCCGCCATTTCCGAGGAGATCGTCACGGAACTCACACGAAGACGTGAGGCTGGAATAGGCAACAGCCCACTTGGCCTGTTGCTGCATCACCGCGACCATGATGACGGGGCCTGGGCCGTTCTCGATGCCTTGCTCGGCTCAATGGTCCATCACCCCGCCGTGGAGTTGGTCGGCCCTCGACAGTTGTTTTCAGGCTCGAACACTGCCTAGAGTGAAGCTGCGACGCTGGGTGAGCGTCCGCCACCTGGCGAAGCCGGACTTGGATGGACGCGCGTGTGGCGCTATATCCGAATCCGAACAATTCTAGGTGCGTTCGCCCTCGCTCGAGGTCGTTTGGCCGTTTCGCGGAGGGCGAGCCGTCTATGCCGTATAACGTCATCGACATCGGCGGTGCCGACCGCGCGCCGCGCAGCCCTCAGGCCCCGAGGGTGCTGATCTACAGCCACGACACCTTCGGGCTCGGCCATATCCGCCGCTGCCGCGCGATCGCCAATTCCCTGGTCGCCAGCTATTCTCATATATCAGTGATCATCGTCTCGGGCTCGTCGATGATCTCGAGCTTTCAGTTCGGCGACGGCGTCGACTATGTCCGCGTTCCCGGCGTCGAGAAACAGGATGACGGGGGCTACGCCCCGCATCATCTCAATCTCGATCTCGGCGACACGCTGCGCCTGCGCGCCGACCTGATCAGACAGACCGTGCTGTCCTTCGATCCGGACGTCGTGATCGTCGACAAGGAGCCCGTGGGCTTGCGCGGCGAACTCTTGTCTTCACTCGAGATCCTGCGCCGGCGCGGTGCCCGCATCGTGCTCGGTCTGCGCGACGTGCTCGACGAGCCGAGCAAGGTCCTCGAGGAGTGGCGACATAGCGGCGCGCTCGAGGCACTGGGTTCGGTCTATGACGATATCTTCGTCTATGGGCTGGAAAGCGTCTATCAGCCGCTTCAGGGCCTGCCCGACCAGCATCTCTTCGCCGACAAGATCCGCTATACCGGCTATCTCAAGCGCGCCGTGCCAAGCCCGATGCCGCCGACCCGTCACCCGAAGATCACCAAGGGCCCTTTCATCCTGGTCACCCCCGGCGGCGGCGGGGACGGCATGGGCCTGACCGACTGGGTGATTTCGGCCTACGAATCCGACCCGACGATCGAGCTGCCGGCGCTGATCGTGTTCGGCCCGTTCATGTCGCGCGAGAAGCGCAAGGATTTCGCCGAGCGGATCGCTCGCATCCCGAAGCTCGAAAGCCTCGGTTTCGAGCCGCGCCTCGAACTCCTGATGAATCGCGCTCACTGCGTGGTCGCCATGGGCGGCTACAACACCTTTTGCGAGATCCTCTCCTTCGACAAGCCGGCGCTGATCGTGCCACGCGTCCGGCCACGGCGGGAGCAGAGCATCCGCGCCGAACGCGCCGACAGCCTCAAGCTTGCCACCATGCTGCACGACCCGCTTCAGGATGGTCAGGCTACGCGCGATCCGGCGATCATGGCTGCCGCCCTTCACGCCCTGCCCAAGCGCATGCCGCCGTCTCAGGCCTTCGTCCCGAGCCTGCTCGACGGCCTGCCCGCCATCAACCGCGCGCTTGCCGACGATCTCTCGATGCCGATCCGCGGCCGGGCGCTGGCCCAGAACAGCGCGGCGGTCAGCTGAGCTTGCGCGGGCCGTGCTCCACGGCCGCAAAGAGCGCCCGAATTCGCTTGAGAAAATGGGCTGACAAGGCTGCGGAAACTTCGTAATATATCAGCCAGGGAGAATGACGGTGCCGCACCGGCGCCTCTTCATGGGAGATCGTTCTCGATGGCGCAGCTGCTGTTCAAGAATTTCGCCATGCTCGAGCCCGACCATGGCGAATTGCGCCGCGGCTACGAATTGCTGGTCGAAGGCGATACGATCCGCGAGGTCTCCGACAAGCCGATCAAGACGGCCAAGGCTGATGTGATCGATTGTGGCGGGCGTACCCTGATGCCCGGCCTGATCGACAGCCATGTCCATGTCTTCCTCTCGGAAGTCTATATCCGCGCCATGGAAAGCATGCCGCTGACCCTGATGACGGCCCGCTCTGTCCGGCTGATGAAGGGCATGATCGATCGCGGCTTCACCTCGGTGCGCGACACCGGCGGCGCCGATTGGGGCATCAAGGAAGCCGTCGAAAAGGGCGATATCTCGGCTCCGCGCCTGTTCATCGCCGGCCAGGCGATCGGCCCGACCGGAGGCCACAGCGACCCGCGCCGGCGCACGGATTTCGGCGCCCGCTGCCATTGCTGCAACGCCATGGCCTATACGATGAACGTCTCCGACGGCGTTTCCGCAGTGAAGAAGTCCGTGCGCGAGCAGATGCGGCTCGGTGCCGACCACATCAAGATCATGATGTCGGGCGGAGTCGCGTCGCCCTATGATCCACTGGATTCGATGCAGTTCAGCGTCGACGAGGTGAAGGCGGCCGTCGAGGAGGCCAAGGCATTTGGCCGCTATGTCTGTGCCCATGCCTACACGCCTGAAGCGATCACCCGTGCCGCGCAATGTGGCGTTCGTGCCATCGAGCACGGCAATCTGATCGACGAGGCCTCCGCCAAACTGATGGCGGAGAACAATATGGTGCTCACCGCCAATCTCGTCGCCTATTACGCCATGAAGGAGCGTGCCGCCGAGTTCGGCATGACGGGGGATATGCTGGCCAAGAACGATCTGGTCATCGATGGCGGCCTGCGTTCGCTCGAGATCTGCAAGCGCGCCGGGGTTCCCGTCGCCTATGGCAGCGATCTGCTCGGCCAGCTCCAGGTCGATCAATCCCGCGAGTTCCTGCTGCGCAGCGAGGTTCTCTCGCYGATCGAGATCATTCGCTCCGCGACGACCGTCGGCGCCCATCTGCTGCGGATGGAGGGCAAGCTTGGCACGCTGTGTGCAGGCGCCTTTGCCGACATCATCCTGGTCGATGGTGACCCGTTGAAGGATCTCGGCCTCTTCCAGAACCAGGGCGCGGCTCTGTCGGCGATCATGAAGGGCGGGAACTTCCACAAGAACCGCCTGCAGTGAGAATCGGGCGGCGACAATGGGTCGACAAAAACCGGCTTGATTGTTTGTAAGTTGAACCGCAGCCTGCTGTCGGAGCGGATCGAAGGGCGGAGGGCATGGCAGTGACGAGCCGGCGGCAATCGCAGAGCGACCACAACACAACACGCCCGGCGTGGTCATCGCGGCTGGCCGATGGCCGGGCTGGATTCGCCGCTTGAGCGCCGCCCAGCGCCCAAGCTTCGGCCGAATCGCGCTGAATGGCGCTGCCGGCCTGTCGTTAGGCTTCATCCTGCTGCCGCTGGTCTTCGTGATCTGGCTCGCCTTCTTCCGGCAGGAGATTCCGTCCTTCCCGCCCGAAGGCTACTCCCTGAAATGGTTTGCGGCCGTTCCCGGGCAGAAGGCCTTTGTCGACGGCTTCATTCTCAGTCTGCAGGTCGGCGTGCTGGCGACCTTGATCGGGCTTGCGCTCGGGGTCCCGGCGAGCCTGGCGCTCGTCCGCCACCGCATCCCTCTAGGCCCGCTGGTGAATACCCTGTTGCTGCTGCCGCTGGTGATGCCGGGCATCGTGCTCGGCACCGCACTCTATGTCTTCCAGATCGAAACCGAGATCGCGACCGGCTGGCCGGTCCTGGGCTCGGCGGGCGGCCTCATCGCGGCCCATACGCTCGTGGTCGTGCCCTGGGTCGTCAGGCTGGTCACGGCAAGCCTTGCCGGCTTCGACCGCACCATCGAGGAAGCTGCTCAGAATTTGGGCGCCGGTCCCTGGAAGACCTTCTGGCGCGTCACCTTGCCAAGCATCCGGCCGGGTATCGTGGCAGCCGGCCTGTTCGGCTTCGTCACCTCTTTCGGCAATCTCGAAATGAGCCTGTTCCTCGTCGGACCGGGCCGCACGACCCTGCCGATCGCGATCCTGCAATATCTCGAATGGAAGATCGATCCGACGGTTGCTGCCGCCTCCGTCATCCAGATCGTTCTGATCGGCACCGCGATGATCATCACCGACCGTTACGTCAAGCTGAGCCGGGTGGTCTGACCCATGGCACGGCTCTCGCTCACCCATCTCCAGAAGGTCTATGGCGACTTCAACGCCGTCGACGACGTCACCATCGACATCGCCGATGGCGAGTTCCTGGTCCTGCTCGGTCCGTCCGGCTGCGGCAAGACCACGACCTTGCGCATGGTCGCCGGTTTTGTGCCGCCGAGCGCCGGCACGATCACCATCGGCGAGCGCGACGTCACCGTGCTGCCGCCCTGGAAGCGCAATTGCGGCCTGGTCTTCCAGAGCTACGCATTGTTCCCCCATC
>NZ_JBFTZN010000068.1:0-23071 GCF_056406775.1 Allobosea sp. P1_A7 | reverse complement strand
CAAGGCAATGATGAGATGGACGAGGTCTCGGGCGACGGATGGGCCAAACTTCAAACGGACGGCTCCCTCAAGGGCGAAATCCGCGTCCACAACGGTGACGATTCCACCTTCATCGCCCGCCCTAGGACGACTTCTTCAACAGCCTGCTAAAGCATCGGCCCGAAAAGTGGATTGCGGTTTTCGGGAAAGCCGATGCAAAGACAAAGGGTTAGATCACCGGACTGGATACGATATCCGGTCCGGTGATCTAGCAGGGCCAAGCATCGGTGCTTCCGATACCACGATCGGTTTATTCCGCTTCAAAAGCTCCGCCCGGCCTGCGACGTCTGCCGACGACGTTTCAAAACCCGAAGGGATCGATCATCATGGATAAGGCGCTCGCGCATAAGAAGGTTCTCATCGCCGGAGGCGCATCCGGGATGGGTCTGGCCCTGGCGCGGCACTGCCTCGACGCCGGCGCCGAAGTCATCATCGTCGGGCGCAATGAAGCCCGGTTGCGGGCTGCCGAAGAGGCTCTCCGCTTTCCCGCGGCGCTCGCCGCCGTCGTTGCCGATGTCTCCCGCGAAGAGCAGATGGTGACGCTCTTCGAGCGCGTCGGCGCGCTCGACCATGTCGTCTGCACGGTGGCTGACATCGAGGGCGCTTACGAACTCCTGCCCGCACTCGACCTGAAGGCCGTCCAGAGAGCCGTGGACAGCAAGATCTATGCGCCACTGCTGCTGGCCAAGCATGGCGTCTCGAAGATCGGTCGCGATGGCTCGCTCACCTTCACCTCCGGTATCGCCGCCTACAGGCCCTCGGCCCGCGGGGCTGCGGTGGCGGCCGTGAACGCGGCGCTGGAAGGGCTGGTCCGGGCGCTTGCGGTCGAACTGGCGCCGATCCGCGTCAATGCGGTGTCGCCGGGCTGGGTCGACACGCCGATCTGGGCTTTCGTCGCCGGTGACCGCAAGGACGAGGTGCTGGGCGCCATGGCCGAGCGCCTGCCGGTTGGGCGGATCGGTCAGCCCGATGACATTGCGGACGCTGTTCGGTTCCTGATGGGCAACGGGTTCACGACGGGGACGGTATTGCATGTCGAGGGCGGACACCGGCTGATCTGACCGGTTCGAAACTGTCGCTGGCGGCCAGCACATGCTTGAGCGCCGCGGGCTGGATGCGGCGGCGCCGCCATATCATCGAGAGCGAGGGCGGCGGTCCGGGCCATGGTGCGTCCGCGACCTCGCCGCGCTCCAGGGCCTCGGTGACGGCGAAGCGCGGGACGAGGCCGAGGCCCGCCCCGCTCGCGACCAGGCGCACGATCATGGCGATGCTGCCGACCTCGGCTGCGGGGCTCGGGCGTGCGAGGCCCGCCTGAGCGAAAGCCTCGTCGAACAGCCGCCGATAGACGCATCCAACTTCGGTGACGATGAAGCGCGCGCCGGCGAATGCAGCAAGATCCCCGGGGAGCGCGCTGCGATTGTCGGGGGACCCGATGATGACGAGGGGCGCCGTCGCTATCGCACGCCTGGCCAGACGTTCATCGAGATCCGGCTGGTCGAAACGGAAGGCGACATCGATGTCTCCATCCACCAGTTGCCTCAATAGTTCTCCGCTGCTCCCGATCTTGATCGTGAGCGTGATCTCGGGATGCTTGCGCGAAAAGCCTGCAAGCCATTGCGGGAGCTTCGCCGACGCGATGGTCTCCAACGCGCCGATGGTGACGGATCCGGCAGGGTGCGCCGCGATCGCGCTCATCGCCGCCCGCGCTTCATCCGCCAGTTGCGTCAGTTCCTCGGCATAGGGCTGGAGAACTTTTCCGGCAGGCGTCAGCTCCAGACCGAGCCTCGAACGCGTGAAAAGGCCAACCCCGAGTTCAGTTTCCAGGGCCTGGATCTGGTCGCTCACGCTCGACTGCGCGAGATGAACCTCTTCGGCGGCGCGGGTGAAATTCAGCGTTCGCGCCACGGTCAGGAAGGTCTTGAGCGATCTTGAGAGCATGGCGATGCAGTCCGCGATTGTGCATCGATATGCTACGCGGCCGGCCGCCTGCTGACCACCCGCCGCGCCCTTCCGATCACCCGCAAACGGGCAGGCTGCACCGCTCTTCCCCGTGCAGCGAGGACCGCCGCAGGCGGGCCCGAGCATCCGATTCAATCCACGCGATTGCTAAGCCGGCTCTTGATCCAGCGTTCGCGTCTGCAGGATGCTGACCGGCGGCCAGGACAGGCAATCCGCGACATCGAAGGTCAGCGTGAACGGCGCAAACGGCCGCTTGGCGAAGTCGAAAGCAGACTCCCGCTGTGTCCCACCGATCGCCATCGCGATCGTCAGATGCGGCCTCCAGTGCTCCGCGAGGTAATGCGGGTCGCAGAGTGCGGGATCGACACGTGCATGCAACCTTGCGTGAGCCTCGATCAGGCGCTGATCGAGGCTGGGATTCAGCCAGAGCACCAGCGGCTCGGTATCGAAGAATTCAATCCGCTCGAAGGTCAGCGCGAAGGCCGGTTCGCCCGCGAGCGCCTCCGCGGCGGCGGCGAGGCTGGATGTCCCGATCGCCGGGCAGCGCGCCAGCGTGATGTGGGGGAAATAGCCGAGCGCGCGGATCGAGGGCGCGGTCTCGAAGGCCGAGGCCTTGTCGACCAGCGCCCAGAAGGGCTTTGCAGGGTCCTGCGTGCGCAGGGTGATGCCGAACATGCTGCAGCCTGTGTGCCCCGCCTCGCCCCTTCCTGCAACTGCAGAAGCGGGACGGAGAGACCGCAAGGCTTCGAGCGTCATGCCCGCCACGGCCCGGCGACCGTGCCTTGCCCTACCCCGGCCAGCCCGAGGCGCGCGCCGATCCAGCCGTCATCGTCACGAAGCGCTGCAACCTGCGCGGCCGGGCTAGATCATAGGACAGGAAATCCTATCCGGTCAGATGATCTAACCCTTTGTATTTGCGCCGGCTCTGTCCCGAAAACCGCAATCCACGTTTCGGGCCGATGCTTTAGAGGGCACCGGGGCGCGCTCCGTCACCCACCCTTCTTTCCGCTCGCATCGAACTGCTTGAGGAAAGCCAGCAGATCGGCGATGCGCTTCTCGTCCTTCAGTCCGGCATAGATCATCTTGGTGCCCGGCACCTTTGTGCGCGGGTTCTGGATGTAGTTGGCGAAGGTGGCGTCGTCCCAGGTCAGCCCGGAATCCTTCATCGCGGCGCTGTAGCCATAGCCTTCGCGGGTTCCGGCCTTCTGGCCGATCACGCCGTTGAGGATCGGCCCGACCGTGTTCTTGGCGGTCTCGCCGAGCTGATGGCAGGCGCGGCACTGGGCATAGACCTTCTCGCCGGCGGCGGCATCCTGGGCACGGGCGGGCTGGGCGGCGGCCGCGAGCAGCGCGGCCCCCAGCAGTGAGGCAAGCTTCATATCGTTGGAGTCCTATGGTTTGGGCGCGAAGGGACTGACCCAACCGCCGCTCTGGGCCGGAGCCTTCGGCGGAAAAGCCTGGGCGAGATAGTCGAGCAGGATCGCGCGCATCTCCGGATCGGGCGCCGGCATGCTGTGCTTCTCGGTCATCCAGTTCAGGGTTTCGTCCCAGCGGACGCGATCCATGCCCTGGCGGCCGACGACCTTCATCGAATGGCAGCCGATGCAGTAGCCAAAGGTTTCGTCGCGGCCGCGGAAATCCGGCAGCGACTCGGGCGTCTCCTCCTGGGCAAAACTGCCGGCGGGGGCGAGGAGGATGGCCGCAAGAGCGGCCATCCGGAGCGAGTGAAGCGCGGCCATCGTCAACCGACCAGGATCGCGGTGCGGTGGAACGGGTTGGAGCCGTAGCCCTGCGGGTTCCAGTTGGTCGCGACATGCGGCTGGGCAACCCCGCGGGAATCCGTGGCGCGGACCCAGAGCTCGAAATAGCCCTCGCTCGGCAGGGTCACCGCGCCGGTCCAGCGCACCCAGTCATAGCGGTTCTTCGGCTTCGCCAGCGTCATGGCCTGCCAGCGCTGGCCGGCATCGAAGGAGACCTCGACCTTGGCGACATCGTGATCGCCGGCCCAGGCGGCACCGCGCAGGGCGACCTCGCGGGTAGTAGCCGGCAGGCGCGTGCCATTGGCGGGCGCGGTGATGATCGAGCGCACCGGCATCGAGGTCATGTCGGTGAAATTGGTCTTGCCGTCGGTATTCGACCCGGGAATGAGCGGCACGGTCGGGATGCGGTAGGAGGTTCCGCCCATGCCCTGCCCGTCATGCGGGGTTGCGCGCACCAGGATGCGGTTCAGCCATTTCGACGAGAGTGAGGCCGGCCAGCCCGGGACGAGCAGGCGCAACGGGCCGCCATGGATATGCGGCAGCGGCTCTCCGTTCATGGCCCAGACGATCAGCGAATGCGGCTCGAGCGCCTTCTCGATCGGCATGCCGCGCGAGATCGCATCCCGGGTGGTGTCGCCGGAGAGATGCGGATCGGCGCCGAAATGGCCGGTGAACCTGGCGCCGGCTTTGAGACCCGCGGCCTTCAGCACATCGGCGAGGCGCACCCCGGTCCATTCGGCGCAACCGGCGCCGCCATTGGTCCATTGGTTGCCGCGCCCGGCTGGCTGGTAGAAGGAACGGCCATTGCCGCCGCATTCCAGCACCATCCGGAAGGTCTGTGCCGCGAAGCGAGATTTCAGCTCGGCCAGAGTCAGGGTCAGCGGCTTCTCGACCTCGCCCTCGATCTTCAGCTGCCAGGTCTCGGCATTCGCCACCGGCTCGGGGATCTGGCCGTTATTGCGAATGAAGAATTTCGAGATCGGCGTGGTGTCGTCATTGAGCAGGCTTTCCGGCGTCTCGGCGACGAGCGGCCGGTCTCCGAGCAGCACCAGGCCCTTGTCCTTGCCCGGAAAATCGAAGGGCTGCGGGCCCTTTGGCGGGGCGGCTGCGGGCGCGGCAGCAGGAGCGCCTTGGGCGGCGGCCGGCGATACGATCGAGAGGCGCGGCAGGCCGCCAAGCGAGGCGCCAAGCGCTGCCAGGCTGCCGCCGAGCAGGAGGCGTCGCGATGCGCGTGGGGCGGTGGAGCGTTCGGAGATTGAATCGTGATGCGGTTCGGCGGCGGCATCCCGCGCCTGGACGTCTTCCAACATGGTGCTTTCTCCCGAGGACATGTTCCTCGCTGGAGACGACGCCGGGCCGATGCGGTTTATTCCAGGTCGAGAAAAATATTCTGGCCGCGCGAAAAAACCCGTCAGCCGATGCAAGCAGGCCGGAGGCTGCGCGCCTCGGCCAGCGCCGCGATCTGCTCCCGCGGGATGCTGCGTTCATCCTCGGTCAGCCTGGCGACGAGCGCGGCAATGCCGTCGAGGCGGGCGGGATCGATGCCCTGCCCGATCAAGGCGTAGCTCGCATGGTGACCGTGCCAGGCGCGGATCGCGAAACCCTCGCGATCCCGTACGGCCGGTCGCGCCGGCAGGCTGTTATCGACCGGCGCGATCCACAGGCTGACGCGGCAGCCATTGGGCCCGACATAGCCGGCAAGCACGCCGCCACCGCGCCGCACGGCGGGGTCGAGCGAGAGATGGACGAGGCGCAGGGAGGCGAGCGACAGATCCGGCAGGGAAGCGAAATCGGCGCCTGCCAGTTCGACGCCGAGGCGCGGCGCCTGGGCGGCGGGAACCTTAGCGAGCCAGAGCCGATGCGCGGCAACCGCCGCGGTCAGCGGCGATTCTGCGGGGTCCGTGCGATACAGGCCGAACCAGGCCACGCCGAGCCCGCAGGCGATGAGCAGCGCGGCCGCTACCTGCAGCCATGGCCGGGGTTTCAGCCGTGTTGGCGGCGGGGGTTCCGGCAAGGCGAAGGCCGGCGCTTCCTCCTGCGGGGATACGGCACGCATGGTGGCGCGCAGATGCGTCAGCGTCGCGACCTTGGCGGCGGTCTCGCGATCGGCCGCGATCGCGGCTGCAACCTTGGCCGCCTCGGCCGGCTCCAGCTCGCCATCGACATAGGCGTTGAGCAGATCCCAGGAGATGGTTTCGCGCCCGGTCATGTCAGCCACCCGCCTGGCGGCGGCGCAGCGGCAGGACGCGGAGATTGCCGCCCTCGATCGCCTCCAGCAGCGCTGCCCGCGCGCGGCTGATCCGGCTCATCACGGTCCCCTGGGGAATGCCGAGAATCTCGGCTGCCTCGCCATAGCGAAAGCCGGCGAGATCGATCAGTTCGAGGATGTCGCGATGCGACGGATCGAGCCGCTCGAGCGCCTGGCGCACGGTGATCTCGGCGATCAGGCTGTCATGATGGCGCCAATACCCGCCCTCGGGCGCTTCCGCTTCCGCAGCAGCGAGCACGGAGGCCTGCCCACGGCGATGCTCGTCGATCCAGAGATTGCGCAGGATCGTGAAGAGCCAGGGCCGGAGACGGTCGTCCTCTTCGGGCGGCGATGCGTCGAGGGCCTTCATGGCGCAGGATTGCAGCAGATCGGCCGCCGCGTCCCGGCTGCCGCTCAGCCGCAGCGCATAGAAGAACAGCCGATCCCAGTTCCGGCGCAGGGCACGCTCGACGACGATACGCAGGATCGGCCCCTCCGCGATGGCTTTCAGGCCCCATCCTATCGCAGAGGCTCCCGGGCTTCTCAAGACTCGGCCGGGTTTCAGGCTCGGATGATGACGCGAGGTGCGCCGTCAAGCTCAACAAATGTTAATTCCTTTCCAGCACATGAAAGGAGTGACGCTGCCATAAAGGACCCTCCCGACCTCGCCTGACGTGCCAGAGGCCAGGTCCCAATGACGCGATGAACATGGACCTTCCGACCCTCTGGTACTTGACCGTTGGAATCTCGCTGGTCGCCGCAGCGATGACGCTCTGGGAGCGCAAGGCGCATGCCCAGCGCTCGCGCCCACTCGGAATATGGGCCGCCGGCTATGTCGCGTTCGCCATTGGCTGCCTGCTGGTCATGAGGCGCGAGGCGTTTCCCGGCATCACCGGCCCAGCCCTCACCAATATCGTCATGGTTCTCGGCTACCTCCTGGTTCTCCAGGGCGTCAGATGCCTCGACGAGCGCGTACGCATCGGCCGCTGCGCCGCAGTGCTCATTGTCCTGGCCGCTGCCTGGGCCATCGGCGGCGAAGAGTTTCCGGTGTTCTTCTGGACCTATGTCGGCTCGCTGCCGATCGCCGCGATCTGCGGCCTGACGGCGCTTGTCCTGTTGCGCAGCCGCGCTGTGAAGCCCCTGCGATCCCGGCCGATCGCGGTCGGGGTCTTCGTTTGCCACGGCCTGTTCTATTTCCTGCGCGCGACTGTCGCGCCTGTGCTCGTCACAACCTACGGGGAGAGCCTGCTGCCGGTTCTCGCCAAGGTCACGATGTACGAGGCCGTGCTCTTCACGGTCGCGATGCCGATGGCCTTGATTGCTCTGATCCGCGAGGAATATCAGGCGCAGCTCCTGGCCGATTCCCGGACCGATTTCCTCACCGGGCTGCGCAACCGCCAGGGTTTTTTCGAGCATGGCGCCAGGGCCCTGCGGGATGGCGCTGCGCAGCGGCCGGTCTCGCTGCTCGCCTTCGATCTCGATCATTTCAAGGCGATCAATGACCGCTATGGCCATGACGCCGGCGATGCGGTGCTCAAACTCTTCGCCGCAGTGGCGCGCGACATGGCCGGCACGGACGGGGTCATCGGCCGCTTGGGTGGGGAAGAGTTTGCGATCCTGCTGCCCGGCCAGGACAGCGCAGCGGCAAGCCGGATCGGCGAGACTGTGGCCAGGGAATTTGCCGAACGCGCGGCGCGAAGCGATGGCTTGCAGATGACCGCCACGGTCAGCATCGGGCTGGCCGAAGCCCCCTCGCACGCAACCGCCCTCGCCGAGCTGCTCTCGGCCGCCGACCTCGCCCTCTACAAGGCAAAAGCGCTCGGACGGAACCGCATTCAAGTGGCCGGGGCGACGGGAGTGTCCGAAGCGGCTTGACGGGGTGCGGATGGCCGAATGGCGGCGAGGCTGCCGAACGCTTTCAAGGTCGACGATATCCGTGGGCCCGCCGGGACCAGCGTGCTGTCCCGCCGAATTGCGCGTGTGAGCGAGGCGCGCAGCTGCGCACTAACGCTATGTCGATCCGCGCGTTGACTTAACCTCTCCCAACCGTACCGTAGATTAGAATTCGTCGAGGGGCTGGGTTGGGTATGCGTTCGCGAGTAATCGCTGTGGTATTGGCGCTGCTGGCCGCGTTCAGGCCAGCTGCCGCGCAAACCTATGACCCCAATTTCAGGGAGGCTGAGCGGGCCTTCTTGAGCCTCGAGCTCAACACCCGACTCTGGTTTCAGGTCTTCCTGACGAGCGCGGGGCATTGGCCCGCAGTACCCAACGTAAATTTCTCCCGGCGGCTCTTTGAAGCCACCAAAGACCTCCAGCGAGCACGCGGAGAAGCCCCCAATGGCATCCTCACCGAGGCCCAGGTGGGGCAAATGCTTGCGTCGGCCTCCTCGGTACTGAAGGGCTGGGGGTTACGCTGGGTCCCCCATCCAACCCGCGGCCGCTCAATTTGGGTCCCGATAGGACTCGACCTTGCCGCCTTTCGGACCGAGCGCGGCGTCGAGATCAAGGAGCCGCGCAACAGATTCAAGCTTTTGTTCAACTCCTACCCGACAATAGACGTGAAAACCGCCTACGACGTCACTTTGCGGGAGATGGTCCGAAGCGGCGACCACATCAACTTCAAAGTCCTGAAGGGCGATTTCTTCGTCATTACGGGGAACCAAGGCAGGTACAGCCGCTACGTCCGTTACCATGCCGATGCCGGGGGCATTCTCGGCTTCGATATGTCGTGGTCTGACGATGACGCACCCGTCTTCGGAAATCGGCTCGTCACGGTCATTTCCGGGTCCCTTTGGGCATCCATGACGGGAGCGCCATTCCCCACCGTGAAACGCGGGGGATATCCGTGGGAGAAGAGCGAACCTGAGGTCGCCAGCCTCCCGACCCCTGCCCCGGCTCCAACACCAACACCGCCTCCGGCCAGCGCCGAACCGCCAAAGAAAAGCGGATCGAGCGGCTCAGGTTTCTTCGTCTCGAAGGCTGGGCACATTCTGACCAATGCCCATGTCGTCAAGGAGTGCACGACCATCACAGCGCGGCCGGACGCCGGCACTCCCGGTCCCGCTCAGGTGCTCGCGCGGGACGCGATCAACGACCTTGCGGTGTTGAAGCTGGCGGGGCCCGTGGAGCGCACCCTCCCCATTCGAGCCAGTGTCCGGTTGGGAGAAGGCATCGCGACCTTTGGATTTCCACATACTGACCTGCTGGCGACGACAGGAAACTTCACGCTGGGCAACGTCACGGCGCTGGCGGGCCTTCGGGATGACAGCCGGTATCTTCAGGTCTCTGCCCCGGTGCAATCGGGGAACTCAGGTGGCCCGCTCGTCGATGCTTCGGGCAATGTCGTGGGCGTGGTCACCGCAAAGCTCGATGCGATCAAGCTGGCCGAGTCGCAAGGCGACCTTCCACAGAACGTCAACTTCGCCGTGAAGGCGTCGTTGGCGGCGAGCTTTCTGGATGCCAATCAGATCGCATTTGACGTCGGGGTGCCGGGAGAGAAGCTGGACCCCGCCGATCTTGCCGAGCGGGCGAAGAAGGCGAGCGTCTTCATTACCTGTCGGTAGTCTCCAAGCGGGATCAAGGCGGTCCGCCGACGAGAGCTCCCGGAGGGAAGGCCGAGAGATGACCTGCGCGGACGCAGGCTTGAATGGTCCGTCCTTCCCCTTTGCGGCTTGCGAGACCCTACCCAGCCTGGCGTTGCAGGCGCGTCTCCAGCGCGCGGCTGTAATGCGAGATGAAGGAGCAGAACGCGACATAGAGCAGAGCGACGAAGAGGTAGCCTTCGAGCGAGAAGCTGCGCCATTGCGGATCGCCCAGCGCCTGCTTGGTTGCGAGCAGGAGGTCGGTCAGGCCGACGATGCCGACGAGCGACGTATCCTTGAACAGGCCAATGAACAGGTTGGCGATCGCCGGAACGGCAAGGCGCAGCGCCTGCGGCACGACAACCAGCAACGATGTCTGCCAATAGCCGAGCCCGAGCGCCTTGGCCGCCTGCTCCTGCCCGGCGGGCACGGCCTGCAGGCCGCCGCGGATGGCTTCCGCCAGATAGGCCGCGCTGAACAGCGTGATGGCGATGAGGGCACGCAGCAGAGCATCGACCTGCAGCTTTCCCGGCAGGAAGAGCGGAATCATGAACGAGGCCATGAACAGCACGCTGACCAGCGGGACGCCGCGGACCATTTCGATGAACATGACACAGACGCCCCTGATGATGCCGAGTTGCGAGCGCCGTCCGAGTGCCAGCGCAATGGCGAGCGGGAATGCACCGAGGATGCCGCCGACCGCGAGGAAAACCGTCAGCGGCAGCCCGCCCCATAGATCGGTCGCCACAAAGGACAGGCCGAGCACGCCGCCGCGCATCAGGACGATCACGGCGGGGATCCCCAGCAGCCAGCCCGCGATGACGGCCCGCACCCCAAAGCGCAGCGAGCAGCTCGCCAGCACCAGCGTGATGGTCAGCAGCAAGGCTGCGAATGGTCGCCACTGCTCCTCGAACGGGTAGCGGCCGAACAGGATCAGCCGCAATTTCTCGTGGACGAAGGCCCAGCAGGCCCCGCCCATGGCACGGCAGGTCGCCGGAGACGCCGCCCACCAGGTTGCATCGAACACGGCCCAGCGCAGCAGCGACGGGACGTAGGTGACGAAGAGGCCGAGCATCACGACCGTCAGCAACGTGTTGCCGATGCTGCCGAACAGGCGCTCCCGCACCGAAGGGGCGGCGGCGCTCATGACGCCCCCTTGAGCGCGACGCGGCTATTGTACCAGTTCATGAAGCCCGAGATCGCGAGGCTGAGCGCGAGGTACACGCTCATCAGGATCGCGATGACCTCGACCGCCTGGCCGGTCTGGTTGATGATCGTGTTCCCGATCGACATCAGGTCGGGATAGCCGATCGCGATGGCGAGCGAGGTGTTCTTGGCCAGATTGAGATACTGGCTGGCGAGCGGCGGCACGGCGACCTTCATCGCCTGCGGGATCACCACCAGGCGCAGCGCCTGGCCCTGCGTCAGCCCCAGCGCAGCAGCGGCCTCGCGCTGGCCGCGGCTGACCGACAGGATCCCGGCACGCAGGATCTCACCGATGAAGGCGGCGTTGTAGAGCGACAGCCCGATCAGGAGCGCCGTCAGTTCCGGCGTGATCATGCCGCCGCCGGAGAAGCCGAAGCGGGTCGGCCGCGGCATGTCGAAGGAAGTCGTCGCGGCGAGATCGAGCGCCACGGCGGCAAGCGGCAGCAGGAGCAGCAGCAATCCGGGCCAGAGCTTCGCGGGCGCGCCGGTCAGCTCCGCCCGGCGCCGCGCCCACAGGCCATGGCCGGCGAAGGCGACGAGGCCGACGATCACCGCCACGAGGATGAGGTCGGCGCCAWGCTGCAGCACCGGGAAATGCAGGCCGCTCTTGGCGAGATAGACACCGGGAAGCAGCTGCGGCGCGGCCGATGCGGCCGGCAGCATCTGGGTCAGCACCGCATACCAGAGATAGAGCTGCAGCAGCAGCGGCGTGTTGCGGACGAGCTCGACATAGAGCCTGGCCAGCGGGCTGACGAGGGGATTGCGCGACAGGCTGGCAATGCCGACGACGAAGCCGGCAAGCGTCGACAGCACGATCCCGAGCACGGCAACCACGAGCGTGTTGAGCAGACCGACCAACAGCGCCCGGCCGAAACTCGCGCTGGCGCTGTAGGCGATGAAGCTCTGGCCGATCTCGAAGCCGGCCGCCTGCCAGACGAAGCCGAAGCCCGTCCGGATCGAGCGCGCCTCCAGATTGCCGACGAGGTTCGTGGCGAGGAAGGCGATGGTGCCGGCCAGCACGGCCAGCACGATCACCTGCGTCGCCAGGGCCCGAAAGGACGGGTCGTTCCAGCCTCTCGCCAGGCGCGTCGGCGCGATCGCGACGGCGCTCATCTCAGC
Source organism: Allobosea sp. P1_A7 (assembly GCF_056406775.1). Lineage (NCBI taxonomy): Bacteria > Pseudomonadati > Pseudomonadota > Alphaproteobacteria > Hyphomicrobiales > Alloboseaceae > Allobosea > Allobosea sp. P1_A7. The sequence continues at coordinate 11,159 of NZ_JBFTZN010000068.1, read as the reverse complement.
GCGTCGGCATGGCGTACATCTGCCCGCCCTTTGTCCAGAGCGCGTTGGCACCGCGCTCCATGCGCAGAGCCGTCCTGGGGCCGACATTGCGTTCGAAGATCTCGCCGTAATTGCCGACCCGCTTGATCGCGCGATAGGCCCAACMCGGGTCGAGGCCGAGTCTCTGGCCCATATCGCCGGTGACGCCGAGCAGGCGCTTGATCTCCGGGTTCGCGCTCTCCTTCATCTGGTCGACATTGGCGGCGGTGATGCCCTTCTCCTCCGCCTCGATCAGCGCCATCAGGACCCATTTGACGGCGGTGAACCATTCCAGGTCGTTGCGGCCGACGACCGGCCCGAGCGGCTCCTTCGAGATCATGTCTGGCAGGATCTGCCATTCGTCGGGATTGGGTGCGTCGGAAGCCCTGACCGAGGACAGATAGGACATGTCAGCAGAGAAGGCCTGGCAGCGGCCACTGAAAAAGGCGGCCCGCGCCTCGTTCTGGGCCTCGAACACGACCGGCGTGAATTTCTTGCCGTTGGCCCGGAAATAATCGGCGAGATTGAGCTCGCTCGTCGTGCCGGTGGCGGTGCAGATGCTGGCGCCGTCCAGTTCGAGCGCACTCTTCAGGCCGAGCGATTTCGGCACCAGGAAACCCTGGCCGTCGTAGAAATAGACGCCGGCATAGAGCAGGCCGAGCGAGGCGTCGCGTGTCAGCGTCCAGGTCGCGACGGTGGTGAGCATGTCGATCTCGCCCGATTGCAGGGCCGTGAAGCGCTGCTGCGGGCTGAGCGGGACGAACTTCTCCCGTGCGGCATCGCCGAGCACCGCCGCCGAGACCGCCCGGCAGAAATCGGTCGTCAGCCCGGTCCAGCGGCCCGAACTGTCGGCGATCGAGAAGCCGCCGATGCCGGTGCTGACCCCGCAGGTGACTTCGCCGCGCTTGCGGATGGCATCGAGCGTCGGCCCGGCCTGGGCCGCAGCGGAAAATGTCGCGGCCGCCGCCAGCGCGGCTGCGGCGAGGCCCGATTTCATGAGCCCAGACTTGACGAGTCCTGCCTTGACGATTCCTGCCTTGACGAATCCTGCCTTGACGAATCCTGCCTTGAACAGAGTCTTCACGTGTCCCTCCCCTGGAACCGCCGCTCGCCGCTGCAAACGGCTTGCGGACTTGCGCTCTCTTTTTTGACCGGCGCATGCGCGGGCTTCGCCGGCTGCGCTCTTGCTCTTGGCCGTATCGCGGCGTCGTCAGGTCACGGCGCGCCGTTTGGCGAAACGCTCGTCGCGCCAGATCCCCGAGGTCATGACGTCGTTGAAGGCCTGCGCGGCGCGCTCGATATCGGCATAGCCGAGATAGGCGGGCGCGAAGCCGAAGCGCATCATGTCCGGGGCCCGGAAATCGCCGATGACGCCGCGCGCGATCAGTGCCTGCACGACGGCATAGCCGTTGTCTGAGGTGATCGAGACCTGGCTGCCGCGCGCCGCATGAGCGCGCGGCGTGACGATTGTGGCGCCATGGGCGCGGCAGACCGGCTCGACCAGCTCCATGAACAGATCGGTCAGCGCGAGGCTCTTGGCCCGCAGTGCGGACATCTCGACATCCTCGATCGCGGCGAGGCCGGCGTCGACGACGCGCATGGACAGGATCGGCTGCGTTCCGCACAGCAGGCGCTGGATGCCACCTGCCGGCCGGTAGCCGCGCTCGAAGGCGAAGGGGGCGGCATGGCCCCACCAGCCGGAGAGCGGCTGCGACAGGGCATCGTGATGACGCGCCGCCGCATAGATGAAGGCCGGGGCGCCCGGACCGCAGTTCAGGTATTTGTAGGTGCAGCCGATCGCGAGATCGGCTCCCGCGCCGTCGAGATCGACCGGCACGACGCCGGCGCTGTGGCAGAGGTCCCAGACCGCGACGGCGCCCTTGGCGTGGATCAGCCGGTTGAGCGCCGCCATGTCGCGCAGTTCGCCGGTCTTGTAGTCGACATGGTTGACCAGCACGACCGCGGTGCGCTCGTCGACCAGATCCTCGATCCGCGGGGCGTCGACGCCCTCGAGCTTCAGGACGAGATCGGGCCGCCCGGCCGCCACGCCTTCGGCGACATAGAGATCGGTGGGGAAGCTGCCGCCTTCGGCGACGATGACATTGCGATCGGGGCGCAGCGCGAGCGCGGCATGCAGCGCCTTGTAGACATTCACCGAGACGGAATCGCACACCACCGTCTGCCCTGGCGCCGCGCCGATCAGACGCCCCAGACGGTCGCCCAGCGTATTGACCAGGGCGAACCAGCCGGCATCGTTCCAGCTGCGCACCAGCCCTTCCGCCCATTCCTCGCGCATGGCGACCGCCATGTCGCTGAAGGCAGCCACCGGCGCCGGGCCGAGCGAATTGCCGGCCAGATAGATCGCGCCCGCAGGCAGATGGAAACGGGCGCGCAGGTGCCCCAGCGGATCGGCGCCGTCGCGCCGCGCGATCTCGGACGCCACCCCTGCCCTGTCCAGCGATGCCAGGTTCATCTCGCCTCCACTCATAGCCGATGCCGCCAGCGCGGCCCATCTGTCGGGGACTATCGAGACCGATATCGAAGATGTCAATTGATATATATAATTTTGCCAATCGCGTCATATTATATATATTGCCGGTAGCATGCGAGGATCCAATGGACGAAACCGACGTCGCCACCAAGACCGAAACCGCCTACCGGACGCTGCGCCAGGAGATCCTCGAAACGCGGCTGCGGCCGGGTGCGCCGCTGAAGCTCGGCGCCATGCGGGAGGCCTACGGCATCGGCTGGACCCCGTTGCGCGAGGCCTTGTCGCGCCTTGAGGCCGAGCGCCTGGTCACCTCCAGCGCCAACAAGGGTTACGCGGTCGCGCCCGTCTCGCTGGAGGAGTTGAGCGACCTGACCAGGGCCCGGCGCCTGGTCGAGCTGCCGATGCTGGCGGAATCCATCGCCAATGGCGACGAGGCGTGGGAGACCGCGCTGGTCGCCGCCCATTTCCGGCTCTCGCGCTGCACGCCGCCGGTGGAAAAGCCGGAAGAGCTGGTCATCAGCGATTGGGAAGAGCGCCACGAGGCGTTCCATCTCGCCCTGCTGGCCGCCTGCACGTCGCGCTGGCTGATGCGCTTCTACGTGCAGATCAAGGATCAGCTGCGCCGGCATCACCGCATCCTGTCGATCGCGCCCGCGCTTTCGCACAGCGCGGCGGGCACGCCATGGCAGGACAGCCCCGCCTTCGCGGCCTTGCGCGATGCGCTGGCGCTCGAGCCCCACACCGCCTTGATGAATGCGGCCCTGGACCATGACGTCGATCGCGCCGTCAGGCTGCTCGACGAGCATATCGAATTCACCCGCAAGGTCTTCGTCGCCTCCGATCTCGACGGCGCCCCCGGCCCCGCGTCCTGACCCCAGGCGCTTTCCCGCCCTTCCCGCCCGTCCACCCCGTCGCCGGTCACACCGGGCCCAGCCTTGATGAGGATCTCCATGCCGTCCGCTCTTCCCGGCGCCAGCCCGCCGCTCGTTCTGGTCAATGGCCGGGTTCTCGGTGAATCGGGGCCCTGCGAGGCCCTGGCCATCGCGGGAAACCGGATCGTCGCGCTCGGGAGTTCGAGCGAGATCGCCGCCCTGGCCTCGCCTGAGACGGAGCATGTCGATCTCGCCGGCAAGACCGTCACCGCCGGCCTCATCGATGGCCATGCCCATCTCGACCGCGAAGGCCTGAAGAGCGTGCTGCCCTCGCTCGCCGATTGCCGTTCGATCGAGGACATCGTCGCGCGCATCGCCGAGATCGCACGGCAGAAGAAGCCGGGCGAGTGGATCATCACCATGCCGATCGGCATCCCGCCCAGCTATGAGAGCGTGCTGGCTGGAATCGCCGAACATCGCTTCCCCGACCGCTGGGACCTCGACCGCGCCGCGCCCGACAACCCGGTCTATATCCGCTCGATCTGGGGCTATTGGCGCTCGAGCCTGCCGCTGGTTTCGATCGCCAACAGCCGCGCCCTGCGGCTGGCCGGCATCGATGCCGCGACGCCGCCGCCGGCCCCGTCGATCGAGATCTGCCGCGATGCCGCGGGCGAGCCGAACGGCATCTTCGTCGAGACCAACAAGATGCCGGTGGTCGAACTCAGCCTGATGCGCCGGGCGCCGCATTTCTCCGCCAGCGAGCGGGCCAGCGCGCTCGCCGCCTCGATGAACCTCTACAACCGCGCGGGCACGACCAGCGTGTTCGAGGGCCACGGCATTGCCGCCGAGGTACTCGACGCCTATCGGCAGGTCCGGTCCGAGGGCCGCCAGACGGTGCGGGCATCGATGATCTTCAGCCCGGCCTGGCCCTCGACATCGGCAGAGGATTGCCGGGCCCTGCTCACCTCCTGGGGCCATTGGCTCGCCGGCCGGGGACTGGGCGACGCCTGGCTCGGCATGGCAGGGCTCTACGGCGAGATCGACGATTCCGTGGAGCGGGAGCTGCGCAGCGCAGCCTTTCCGCAGACGGGCTGGGCCGGCTTCCACTATAATTCGTCGCTGCCGCGCGACGCCCTGAAGACGGTGCTGATCGAAGCCGCGCGCAATGGCATCCGGGCGGTCGGCATCCTGCCCAATATGCTCGACCTCTTCGCCGAGGTGGACAGGATCGTCCCGCTCGCCGGCCAGGGCTGGGTGCTCGGCCATGTCGTCAGCCTGACGCCGGACCAGGTGAAGCAGGTTGCCGATCTCGGGCTGGCCGTGACCACGCATCTGACCGCCTATATCTACAAGCGCGGCAGCGAGCTGGTCGAAAAGCTCGGGCGCGAGCGGGCTGGCGAGATCGTGCCGCTGCGCTCCCTGCGCGAGGCCGGCGTGCCGATTTCGTTCGGCAGCGACAACGCCCCGCTCAGCCTGTTCCACTCGATCGCCCATGCGGTCAACCGACGCGACCGGACAGGCGCCGTCATCTCCCCGGAACAGGCGCTGACGCGCGAAGAGGCGCTGGAATGCGCGACGCTCGGCGGCGCGAAGCTGATCTTCGCGGAGGGCGAGAGGGGCAGCATCGCCATCGGCAAGCTCGCCGATCTGGCCGCGCTCTCGGCCGACCCGCTGCGCTGCGCACCCGACGAGATCGCCCGGATCGAGTCGCTCCTGACTGTCGTCGACGGGCAGATCGTCCATCGCGCGGACGGCAGCAGTGGGCGCTGAGGGAGGCCGCCATGACCGAACTGCCGACGAAACCCGTCTTTCTCGACTATGATCAGGCCCGGCTCGACCTGAACTACAATCAGGGCGCCTGGGCCGCCAATGCCGACGAGATCATCGCCTGGTACCGCGAGGCGAGCCTCATTGCGCATCGAAACCTCACGTGCCGCCCGCTCGCCTATGGCGCGGGGCCGGCCGAGCGGATCGACCTGTTCCCGGCGGCCTCAAAGCGGGCGCCCCTCGTCGTCTATGTCCATGGCGGCGCCTGGCGCATGCTCGACCGGATGGACAGCGCCTTTGCGGCGGAAGCCTTCGTGGCCGCCGGAATGAACTTCGCCGTGCTCGACTTCGCCAGCATTCCCGCCGTCCGCCTGCCGGAGATGGTGATGCAGGTCCAGCGCGGCATAAGCTGGCTCGCCCTGCGCGCGACCGCGCTCGGGTTCGACCCCGCACGCCTGTTCGTGATCGGCCATTCCTCGGGGGCGCATCTCGTCTCGGCCGCGCTCACCGCCGAGACGCAGCATCGCATCGCGCCCGGCATGGTCGCGGGCGCGCTCTGTGCCAGCGGCGCCTACGATCTGGAAGGGCCGATGCTCAGCGCGCGCGGGCGCTATCTCGGCCTCAACCCAGCCGAGATCGCGGCGTTCAGCCCGATCCGCCATGTGGAGGCGCTGACCTGCCCCGTTCTCGTCACCTATGGCGAGGCTGAAACCGACGAGTACCGGCGCCACGCCACGACCTTCCACGCAAGCCTGCAGAAGGCGGGAAAGGCAACGCAGCTGCTGCGCGCCGAAGGGCAGAACCATTTCGAGGTCAGCCGCATGCTGGCTGCGCAGGACAGCCCGATCTTCGACGCGCTGATGAAAGCCGTCTGATGTCTTGCGTCTCCCGGTCGCGTTCCCGGCCTGCGCGAACCGGCCCGTCAATCGGCCGGCCCTGCGCTTGCTGCTGGCGTGAACGCGTCGAGGCGCTCTGCGGCCGGCAGCAAGCTTGGCTGAGAGGTCGATCATCTTCAGCTGCGGTGTCGCGCGACATCGCCGGCGCGGACGGGGTCATCGGCCGGTTGGGCGGCGCCGAGTTTGCGATCCCGCTGCCCGGCCAGGCAGTCTGGCAGCAAGCCGGATCGCCGAGGCTGTCGCCAGGGGATTTGCCGAACGCGCGGCGCGATCCGATGGCTTGAAGATGACGGGCCACGGTCAGCATCGGGCTGGCCGAAGCCCATCGAACGCAACCGCCCTCCCCGAGTTGCTCTCGGCCGCCGACCTCGCGCTCTACAATGCAAAAGCGCTCGGACGGAACCGCATTCAGGTGGCCGGGGCGACGGGGGTCTTCGAGGCGGCTTGACGGGGCGCGGATGGCGCCATTGCGGGAAGGTCGCCAGCCGCCCTCAGGCTCGGCGATATCCGCCCTGTCCATCGGGAACACCGTCCTGCCGCACGCGATCACGGATTTCGGAGCGAATCCCGCTTCAGCCACGCTTTCGGGACGCGCTGTCAAACTGGCCTAGGCCATGCCCTTGCTTTGGTATCCAAGGGCTCGACGATGGACCTCGATCGGCTGAAGCAAACCGAAAGGCGGGAGGCCCGACAAGTAGAGCGCGGACCACCGCCGCGCAGAACCCTGCCCCCGTCGTGCCGGCCCCGTGTGCCAGTAGCTGTGCCGAGGCTCCGGCTCAGAAGCAAACATCACCGGGATGGTGTCTGTGAGGCCCGTTTCGATCCAGCTGCGACATCTGGCGATCAGCGCCTAGTGACTAAAGCTACCTCTTTCCAAACTCTGGGAAAGCCCACCTTGGGCAGCCCGACAGCGAACGACTGAAATATCGGAAACGTCCGCACTCACAACAGCATTTGGAGCGCCCGTTAACATCGCAAAAGACTCGTCATGTGGCAATTGTCTCGCGAACGCTCCGTGAACTGTTAGTTCGCAATTGACATTCGGACGATCAATTTATCGATTTTGTCAAAACCTTCCAGACGATCGACATTCAGGGCTAGAATTTGCTGCATCGCTTCGGATCGATCGGCCGGTTCATCTAGATGGCGCCGAAGTCGCTCCCCCAACGGTAGCGGAATGCCTGCCTCATCTAGCTGTTTCATCCATGGGGGCCGAAACCAATTCTCCAACCCTACAACATAGGCACTGTAGTTCGGTTCAAGATGAGGCCCGGCATGTCGAACGAGAGCTTCGATAGCAGAAAGATATCTAGGAAACGAAAACTCGCACGCCTGAAGAAAGCGAAATCCTTCGTCAATTCCAGTGGGTATGTCGCCTCTGCCAAATGTGGACGCGAACCAATTCAGGAACCTTGGCAACGAGCCAATTGTCGCGAGCTGAGACCAGGCCCAGGCAATCTGCTTTGGGGTACGAAGCCCAGTTTGGTCGCGCCTTGCATGGACAAAGATTAGCACAAGCTCGGCTAAGGCGATCCTCTGCTCCTTCTCGGGAAACCCGGTCCAAACCAGGAGCTGAGGCGTTGTGACAATTATCTCCTTAACTCGATCGAACACCCGGACCAGTAACTCGACACCGATTCCCCCGTGCTCGCGTAGGAGAGCGCCGCTCAATCCAGTGGATACCGGCAATGCCGCTTGGCGCTCTTTGCCGGGCCTGGACAAATTCGCCGCATCCACGTTCATCACAATATAGTCCGTGGAGTTCCCGGGATCAGACAGCACCGGCACATCCACCCGGGTCTCGATCTCCTCTGGCGCCTCGTGATAGAGGAATGCCCGCCCCACGAAGTGTCGCATCATGCGACCGACCCGACCTCTGATGTTAGCAAACGAGAAGAAATCAAAGTCTGTTCGATTGATTTTCTTGTCGAAGATGAAGACGTTCGCGGCGGAGGTGTTCACCCCCTCGATGAGGGTCGACGTACAGATGAGTGCCTTTATTTTCCCATCATCAAAGAGCTGAACGAAGAGTTGACCCAAGGCGCGAGGTAGCCGTCCATGGTGTACGGCTATCCCAGCCTCGGTACCCTTAGCGACCGGCCATTCCGAATGGTAGTTGGCAGCAATCCATTTTCCGAGGGAGTCACCCAATTCTGACGGATACCACACTCCAGCTTCGATCACGTCGTCCATAAGTTGATGGGCGGATGCAGGCGACTTTGTGAAGACGATAGAACTTTCGTCTCCAACACCTTTAATATCATCAATGAACGCATTCAGCTTATCAGCTCTCGCTGATCGATCGAACACATTTACCGTTACAGTACGGTGGTCTGTCTGTAAGAAGCGGAAATTGCCGCGCCATCTTTCTCCAAGCTCGATCCCCGTTATGTGTGGCCCCGCCATAAAACATTGTTTCGATTTAGGGAGCGCCTTATAGACAGCTAAATTTAACGTCTCGTATCTTTCGTCTTTTCGAGACGGATCAAGCTTGTAGAACTCATCYACAAACAGCAAATCTATCTTTTCGATATCTTTTCTTTGCAAAAACCGTTCTTGCGTCTGAACGAAAATAGTCGGCACCTTAGGCTCATAACGATCTGTTACAGTAGTCGTAATTGCGTAATGACTCCCAAACCTCCTCGTTAGCCTACGCCTTGTCTCATCAATCAAGGCGATGGTCGGCAGAATCATGACCACGGTTTTAGGTTTCGTACGCGAAAGAAGTGCGTCGACAAGAACGCTCTTTCCGAAGCTCGTAGGAGCGCTAAGAATGACGTTGTCACCGGCCAAAAGCCAAAGTAGTATCTGCATCTGTTTGGAATGCAAATACATCTTTCCATCAAATTCAACCGCATGCGCTTCGATTATAGACTGTGTAAATAGGTTAAAATTACCCTGATTGACATAGGGATATAGCCCGCACTCCTCCACAAGCATTTCAACTGCTTTGACGCACGACTGAGGCAACTGGTTCATTCTGCGCGCCTCTAGGAGGCGAATTGCGATCTCCAGCGCACCGTCATCCTCCCGGTCGATCTCCCCGAGAGTGGAGCCGGCGGCGAATATCGCATCGAAAACCGTATCCGACGACAGGACATCACCTGGACGTATTGCCCTCAATTGCTCCAAGACGCTCAACAGAACGCTCCCAACTTAGCGTCGAAGCTTCTGACGACGGCGGCCTTATCGTTCAGCGGTACGAAAATCAGCCGAAAGCGGACCGTGAGCCCCTCAACCCTTCCGTGAAAATAATCCCTTAGTCCTGAAAGCTCAGATTCTAAGGAACATTTGTATTCATCGCACACCCTCTGGTGAGAGGCGGCGGCCGCGCTGTCATAGGCGATAAGAATGGGGAAAACCGCCTGCTTCAACAATTCATCCCCGGACGTTTGTGATTTAAAGAGCTTTGCAACCGCATCACGGTGTGGAATGTCCCTGCCAATATGGCCGAAGATCATTGCCTTCTCTGCGGTCAGAAACGCCGGAAGAAGGTGATCCTTCACCGACTCGACAGCATCAGCATCGGATCACGATAGAACTTGGACTCGCCAAGCCAAATCTCGAAACCATCATCCAACGGCAGAAGGTGAATACCATCAAACCCCTTCACGGTATCGTTGGCTGAACTCTTAAGCACGAGCTTGCACACCACTGGCACAGTCTTGAAGTGAACAATGCACGCGATATGAAGAAGCAACTCGCCTAACTCGCCCCGAGATTCGGTCTTCTTCGTACTGTAGATATGCGCAGCCGCAAGCCGGAGCATTTCGACAAAGTTGTGCGCAGCAAACGCGAGCTGATGCTCTTGGTTCAACGCTGCAAACGGGAGCCACTGGAAAAGGTGGTCTGCGAGTCGATCCGCACGCCAGCTCCCCCCATCGTATCCAGCGCAGAGGGCGGCAAAGGGTGGACTCAGGTCGAGATGATCCACCCGGACAGCCAGAAAAGCGTCGGGGTATTCTACTGGCATCCGGGCGGTTCGCTCGCTTCAGGCGTGAGTACTGCTGATTCGATCGTAACGCGTATTTCCTGCGGTTTACAATCATGCGCTTCCCCAACGCCAGGCCCAGAATTGCCAACCATGACGCTCACCGACGTCGTACCTAACATTCGCACAACATCAGGAACATAACAAGAACATCGAAGCAAACCACGCTCGCCGGATGAGGGCCTTTCATTCGTCGAAATCCGCCTGAGCGCGTTTGATGCCCGATCCCCGACCGCATCTGCAGGGCGCCCGCTACAATCAATCATTCACAGCAAAGGGAAGGTAGCAGCCGCTACCAAAGCAATGAAGAAGAGAGCTTCCCTATGACCCAGATGACCGACAGCTAGGATCAGAACGAAATTCTCGCGCAGGGCCCCGCCACGATTGACCTAGAGCCGCCTGATTGACGACATTCGAATATCTCGCATTCCGCGAATCGAATGCCTGCCGCCCCCTGAACGAGGCTTGCAAACCAAGAATTTACCGCCGAGATTTCATCGTGAACACAAATGGAGCGAGATCACTTGCCGGAGAAACCTTCGCTTGAATGCGCCTTCAATCTTGATCGGATTGTTCGCCTAATCACCGCCCATGGCGAACCGATGTCAAAGACAAAGATCAAAAATCAGCTTCAACTTACTGAAAATTCGGCTCAGGCGGCACTTGATTTCGGCTGCAGTGGAAAATTCATCAAAAAAGGTGATTACAATTTTTTTTCTGTAGAAAAGGATTTCGTAATAAACGAAGAACGTTTCTATCCTGCGGTTGAGATCGGCCTGAAAGCACTTTGGCTAGACGATAAATTCCATGAGAACGAATTTTACATTGAAGAGACTGCGCGAAGGGATAGCAAAATTGCGGGGCGCTGGACCCGCCCGGATTTTACACTGGTTTCACATAAAAAATTTGCTTGGACGATCGGCTACGAATTTGACGTCGTTACATTTGAGGTAAAGCGTCCAGATAGCTGCAATGTTCTAGTGGATTGATTCCAACGTTTGATGCCCGCGCCTAACGGCTGCGATGATGTGGTCGGGATCGGCTTTCCATAGGAACGGGCGTGGTTCCCGGTTGTGCTCCTTGATGAAGCGGTTGATGGCGGCCTGCAGGTCGACGACGGAATG
>NZ_JBFTZN010000067.1:0-44658 GCF_056406775.1 Allobosea sp. P1_A7 | reverse complement strand
GATCTGTACCGCTCACAACCTCCTGAAGCTTGCAAAAGCCTCAAGATGAGGACCGGGCACCGAAATCTCGCGCCCAGCCTTCCCGTCATAATCGCCCCAAAATCGTTACTCGGACGGGCTCCTAGCTCATCGCCCCGGGTCTCGTATCCGGTCCGATGAGCTGATCTTCCGTGTTTGCATCGGTCCGAAACCGCGTTCGACGTTTCGGGCCGGCGCATGAGGTTTCGGCGCCGGTACGCACCTGCCCGCCGGCCGCCACCCGTCAGCGCATGAAGTGCAGCTTCGTGAAGCGGCTGCGCAAGGCCGTGACATCCCGTGCAACGGCCTCGGCGGGCCGAGCTCCGCTCAGACCTTCAGCGATATAGCCGGCGAGCTCCGGCATGTCGGCGGGTGTCATGCCGAAGCGCACGATCTCGGGCGTCCCGAGCCGCAGGCCGTTGACATCGCCTGCGACGGGCGCGATCGGCAGGCCGATCCCGCAACTCAGGATGTTGACCTCGCGCAGCCGTTTCGCGGCCGCCTGCCCGCCGCCGTAGGGGGCCGCCTCGATGGCGAACTGATGCGATGTCGTGATGCCGCGATCGCGCGCGAAGACCGGAACCTGCCGTTCGACAAGAGCATCGGCCRGCGCCTTCGCGGTTTGCGCCATCATCTGCGCATAGGCGCGGCCATGCGCCTTCCAGTCGAGCAGCGTAATGGCGAGAGATGCCGATTTTGCCGCGTCGAAATTGGCGGTCAGACCGGGATAGGCGATGGCATCGAGCTTCCTGGCAAGGTCGGCGTCATTGGTGACGATCAGGCCCGAAGGCGGGCCGCCCAGGCTCTTGTAGGTGCTCATCGTCATCAGATGCGCTCCCTCCTGCAGCGGTTGCTGCCAGGCATGGCCGGCGATCATGCCGGACATATGGGCGGCATCGAACAGCACGATCGCTCCGACCTCGTCCGCGATGGCACGGATCTCACGGATCGGATGTGCGAACAGGTTGAGGCTGCCGCCGATGCTGATCAGCTTCGGGCGGAGACGCAATGCGTCCTCACGCAGCCTGCCGAGATCGACTGTGTAGTTCAGCGCGTCGACCGGCGCGGGATGGGTGATGACGCCGTAAAGCCCGGCCGCGCCAGCGCCATGATGAGTGACATGCCCGCCGATATCGCCGGATGGCGCGATGATGCAGTCCCCCGCCTTCGCCACCGCCATGAAGGCATAGAGATTGGCGATGGCACCCGATGGCACCCGGATTTCTGCGTAGCTGGCACCAAAGACCTGTGCCGCGAGCTCCGCGGCAATGATCTCGATCTTCTCGATCGCCTCGAGCCCCATCTCATATTTGTCGCCGGGGTAACCGAGCGAAGGCCGCGCGCCCAGGCCGGCCGAGAGCGCCGCCTCCGCCTTCGGGTTCATGATATTGGTTGCGGGGTTGAGATTGACGCAATCGCGCTCGTGGATCGCGCGGTTCTCCGTCGTCAACGCCTGGATCGACCGCTCGGTCGCATCGAGATCCTGCAGGGCGATGGTCTCGGCGACCGTGAGCACGTAGTCCTCGCTTGCCGCTGGCACCCAGTCGCGCCTGCCCAACGCCGCCATGTCCGTTTCTCCATCCGATCGAACCGCAACGCGCGGTACGCCGTGATTGGAGCCGTTTGCCGCGGCTGGCGCAAACGAGTTATCGTCGCCGCGAGACAGAGAAAATCTAAGGCTCCGACAGGTTGCCATGCCCGTGACGCCACCACGCCCCCGTCTGCCCCCGCTCAACGCGCTACGCGCCTTCGAGGCCGCCGCGCGCTGCGAGAGTTTTGCCAAGGCAGCAGAGGAGCTCGGAGTGACGGCCGGTGCGGTGACGCAGCAGATCCGACAGCTGGAGGCGGCGCTCGGGGTCCAGCTGTTCCGGCGGTTGCCACAAGGTGTCGCCTTGACGCCGGCTGCCCGTGCGGCGCTGCCGCGCCTCAGCCGCGGCTTCGATCTGCTGGCATCGTCGATGCTGGAACTGGGCGGCGGGCATGAGAACCGCACGCTCACGATCGCCGCCCTGCCCTGCATCGCCCAGCTATGGCTCTCACCGCGTCTTGCCGGGCTTCAGCAAGCGTTCCCCGGATTGCAGGTCTCGGTCTCGGCCATGGAGCAACCACCGAACGCAAGGCACGAGCTTTGCGACATCGCCATCTTCTATCTCGGGGATGGCAAGGCCGCTCCATCGGCGCTCGTGCTCGACCCTGACGCGATCATACCGGTCTGCTCTCCCGCCCTCGCATCCCGGCTCCAGACCGTTGCCGGCCTCGCTGATGAGACTCTGCTGCATGACGCGGTCTGGCGCGGCGACTGGGCGCGCTGGCTGGCCTMGACCAATGCCGGCGAGAGCGTCGATCCGGCGCGTGGCCCGTCATTCTCGCTCTACAGCGTCGCGCTCGATGCTGCGCTATCGGGTGCTGGCGTGCTGATGGGCCGGCTCAGCCTGCTCCAGCCCTATCTTGCCGATGGTCGGCTGGTCGCGCCGCTTGGACCTGCGTTGACGACACCGGACCGGATGACCCTGCTGTTGCCGGCACAAGGTCACCCCCGCCGCCAGGAGGTCGCGGATTGGCTGCAGGCGTCAGGACGGATTGGTGCTCAGATGTGAGCGCCGCAGTCGCCGGCGAGAATCTGATCCATGGAGCGAGACGGCTCGGCGCAGCCCGCTTCCCCGACTACCTTTGCGGGTACGCCGGCAACGGTGGTGTTGCGCGGCACCGCAGTCAGCACGACTGAACCGGCTGCGACACGGGCGCATTTGCCGACTTCGATATTGCCGAGGATCTTGGCGCCGGCGCCGATCAGGACCCCCTTGCGGATCTTCGGATGGCGGTCGCCGCTCTCCTTGCCGGTGCCGCCCAGCGTCACGTCCTGCAGCATCGAGACGTCATCCTCGATCACAGTCGTTTCGCCGACCACGAGGCCCGTTGCATGGTCGAGGAAAATGCCCTTGCCGATGCGCGCCGCGGGATTGATGTCGGTCTGGAATACTTCGGAGGAACGGCTCTGCAGATAAAGCGCGAAATCGCGACGCCCCTGGTTGAGCAGCCAATGCGCCAGCCGGTGGCCCTGCAGGGCGTGGAAGCCCTTGAAGAACAGCACGGGCTCGATCAGCCGCTTGCAGGCCGGGTCACGGTCGAGCACCGCAAGAACATCGGCGCGCATGCCCTGGGCGATCTCGGGGTCGGCAGCGATGGCCTCGGCAAAGGCCTGCTCGATCAGATCCGCCCCGAGAGCGGGATGCGCGAGCCGCGCCGCCACGCGATGGCCGACCACCGCCTCGAAACTCGGCTGGTTGAGAATCGACGACAGAATCAGGCTGCCCAGCGCTGGCTCGATGCCGAGCGCCTGTTCGGCCTCGCGCCGCAGCCGAGTCCAAACCGGATCGACCCTGTCGAGCCCGGTGACCGGGTGGCGCGATTCTACGACGGAGCGCCCTGACGGCATGATCGTTCTCCGGAATACGGTGTGTTTCAGAACCCCACTCTAGCACGGCGCCATGCTGCAATGCCAAACAAGAACGCTGCCTTGCCCTGCCTGGACCGCAGGGAAACCGGCATCAAACCTGGGATATCCGCCCCAAACCGTTGCATCCGCCGGCATGTCATCGCGGGGCGATGAAATCGTCGGCTCAGAGCCATCTGAGGAAATCGAGCACGGCCTGCTTGTGGGTCTTGTCCCCAACTGCGAGGTTGTGATCGCGCCCCTCGATCGCGAAAGCCTCCGCATTCGGAATGAGAGCCGCGAGTTCCTGCCCGGAGCCCGCGACATCGTCCTTGGTTCCGACGCTGACCAGGGTCGGCATCGCGATGCGGCCGACCTCGTCTGGCGTGAGCGTCTGCCGCGACCCGCGAATGCAGGCTGCGAGTGCCTTGAGATCGCTCTTGTTGGCGTCCGCAAAGGCACGGAACATCCGCTGCATCGGGTCGCTCAGGACATCGAGCGAGGGAGCCTCCATCGCATCCGCAATGCCGAGCGGCAGGCCGACGCCCTCGACAAGATGAATGCCGAGCCCGCCGAGCAGCAGCGAACGCAGGCGCTGCGGATGGGCAAGCGCGAGATGGGCCGAGATGCGCGCGCCCATCGAATAACCCATCACGTCCGCCCGCGCGATCTCGAGGTGATCCATCAGGCGGCGCACATCCTCCGCCATGATGTGCGAGGAATAGGCCTCCGGCTCATGCGGTTTGTCGCTCTGGCCGTGGCCGCGATTGTCGAGCGCAACGACACGGTAACCCGCATGGGTCAATGTCTTCGTCCACTGCGTATTGACCCAGTTGACCATGTGGCTGGAGGCAAAGCCATGGATCAGGATGATGCTCTCGCCGCGCGGCGCGTCATTGGTCGGGGCGAGGTCGATGAAGGCGAGATTGACGCCGTCCGAGGAGAATTTCTGCATGGCACGTCGCGGAAGCTGCGGGGGGTCTTCACCTGCCATGCAGGAGCGACTTTGTGTAGCTGTGTTTCCGCCGCTTGCCTATGAAGGCTGATATGAGCCACGCTGAGACGGCCCCGACATCGTCGCTTCCACGCCGCCGGATCGACCTTGTCGATCTTGCCCGCGGCCTCGCTCTGCTGGCGATGTTCGTCTACCACTTCGCCTATGATCTTTCCCATTTTGACCTGATTGCAACCGATGTCCCCGCCCATCCCGGCTGGAGCGCCTTCGCGCGCCTGATCGCAGGGTCCTTCCTGACCATCGTCGGCTTCAGCCTGGTGCTGGCGACGCGCAGGGGTGTGAACCTGTCCGCCTATTTCCGCCGGCTGGCCATGGTCGTAGGCGCCGCGGCGCTGGTCACGATCGCGACCTGGTTCGCCATGCCGGAGAGCTTCATCTACTTCGGCATCCTCCACAATATCGCGCTCTCCAGCGTGCTCGCCCTGCCCTTCCTGCGACTGCCGGCCGCTGTCCTGCTCCTGTTCAGCGCCCTGTTATTCGCGCTGCCACTGCTTCCTGCGCCGCAAATGCTCGATCAACCCTGGCTGCTCTGGCTCGGCTTCGCTCATGTCTCCGGGGCAACCGCCGATTTCGTACCGATCGTGCCCTGGTTCGGATGCGTGCTGGCAGGCATGGCTCTCGGAAAGATGGCGCTCGCCAGGCAGGGAAGCTGGAGCCACTGGCAGGCGCGCTCGCTGCCGGCCCGCGTCATCGCCTGGGGCGGGCGGCACAGCCTCAGCGTCTACCTGCTGCACCAGCCGATCTTCATCGGAGTGCTGCTCATCGTCATGCGGCTGGCCGTCGGCCCCGAGCAGGAAGCGCGCCCGTTTCTGATCTCCTGCCTGCGCAGCTGTGTCAGCGCCGAAACCTCGCTGCAAGTGTGCGAGAAGGCCTGCAATTGCGCGATCGATGGCCTCAAGCGCGACGGACTCTGGCAAAAAGTCCTGTCAAACACGCTCACCCGGGAGGAAAGMGCGCGCACCGGATCGATTGCAGGTGCCTGCTTCCGGGCGCCCTGAGGCGCTTGCGCACACTGGCGCGGGCCGGCGTGACGGGTTAGAGGTGGGGCAAATCAACGCAAGAGCATGATCCATGGCCGATACGGGCATCCCGCATTTCCATAACCAGCCCGGCGTTGCCGTCATCCATGTCGGCGCGAAGGAATTCATGTGCATCGGGGCCAAGCCGCCCTTCGATCACCCGCATGTTTTCCTCGACATGGGCTCAGACGGCGAGATCATCTGTCCTTATTGCTCGACCTTGTTCAAATACGAGCCCTCGCTGTCGGCAGGCGCCTGCACGCCGCCGGAATGCGCCCATCACGAGGCAGCCAAGGCAGCGTGACGGGCGCCGGCGTTCAAGGCGCCCGCCGCTTCCGATCGCGACCGGTCGTTCCGGTTTCTGGCGCATCCGATTGCCGAAGACAGCCGTGTCCGCTCCCCATATCCTGATCGCCGGCTCCGGCATCGGCGGGCTTACAGCCGCCATTGCACTGGCGCGGCGCGGCTTCTCCGTGACGGTCGCGGAAAAGCGCACCGGCTTCGGGGAAACCGGTGCGGGTATCCAGCTTTCGCCAAATGCCGGGCATGTTCTCGAAGCTCTCGATCTTGGCCTCGCCGTCAAGCGCGCCTCTGTGGTTGCCGAACGCCTCGTTGTGCGACGCTGGCAGGATGGTTCTCCGCTGGCTGAAATGCCGATGACCGCCGCCGGCTCCGGAACACCCTTCCGCACCATACGCCGAACCGACCTGCACACGCTGCTGCTCGACGCCGCCCGTTCCCTGCCCGGCGTCCGGCTCATCGTCGGCCGCGGCCTGCGCGACATCGCCCAGAACGCGGACGGCATCACCGCGACGCTCGCGACCGAAGCCGGCCAGTTGGAGACCATTTCGGCACTGGCGCTCGTCGGCGCCGACGGGCTCTGGTCGCGCAGCCGCGAACTCATCGGTGATACCGCTCCGCCGGTCTTCACCGGCTATGAGGCCTGGCGGACCCTGGTACCCAACGCCGGCGGCCGCGCCGCGCCCGGCGTCGTGACCCTGCATCTCGGCCCGGGCCGCCATGCCGTGCATTACCCTGTCTCCGGTGGTCGCGAGACCAATCTCGTCGTCATTCGCGAAGCGAAGGAGGCCCGTGAGGGTTGGTCCCGCGACGGTGAGCCCGGGCAACTCGCCGCTCATCTCACCAAGGCCGAGCCCGTGCTGCACAAGCTTGCGACAGCGGCGCCCCACTGGCTGGTCTGGTCGCTCTTCGACCGGCCGCCCGCAGCGATGGCACAGGGGCGCATCGCCTTGCTCGGCGATGCCGCCCATCCGGTCCTGCCCTTCATGGCGCAGGGTGCCGCGCTGGCGATCGAGGATGCCGGCGTCCTGACGCAGGAACTGACGGTTCATCTCCAGCAGGGCGGCGCGGCAGCGCTACCGGCAGCGCTCGCGGCCTATGCGACAGCCCGGCAGGACCGTGCCCGGCGCGTCCAGGCCACGAGCCGCAGCAACGGCCGGGCCTATCATTTGGAATGGCCCTGGACTATCGCGCGCAACTTCGCAATGCGCCGCCTTGGGCCCGATGGCATGCGCCATCGTCTCGATTGGCTCTACGATTGGCGATTGCAAGCCTAGGGCATCTCGCCTTCGCCGCATTCACTTCCTATCTCTCATGTGGACCCATCGGATGGAGACCACATGATCCGCGTCAATCTCTACGAGCAGCTCGCCGGCCAGAGGACTCGCATGCCGCGCTGGGCCTCCTGGCTGACCGTGGCAGCAAGCCTCGTTCTTGGCGTGACGCTGTTCCTCCTCGCAGCGAGCCTCGCCCTGATCCTCATTCCCGTCGTGCTTGCTGCCGGCGCGATCGCGGCCTGGCGCCTGAAGAGCAAGCTGAAGGCTGCCGGGTTCGACCAGCGCGATCCGTTCGCTCCGGTCCGTCCGGGTGCTGCGCGCGTCGAGGTCATCGATGCCGAGTACCGCATCATCGAGCCTGGCGAGCAGCCGCGGCGCTGACACGATCGCCATGCGTCCGACCGGATGCATGGCGGCGAACGATCGCTTTGCGTAGCATCGGATGTCTCCGAAACGTGGTTTCCACTCTTCGGCGCGATGCTCTGGCCCCCCAGAAGGATAGCCTCTACAGCAGGAGGCCCGCAGCCGCGCAGGCGGCAAGCGTCGGGATCATCCCGACCTTGAAGCGCAGCATTGCAATCATCGCGGCCAGGCCCACACCCTCGTTGCTTCACCGAGCGTCGGCATGCCCGCCACTGCTGGCGCCGCCTTGTCCGTCGCTGCGATCGTCATGGCCGCCGCTCAGGTCCTACTCGTCGGGGACGGCCAGTTATGGGTTTCTTCGGTTGCATCCCGGCACCAGCGATAGAAAGGCGTGATAGAGCAGCATACCGGCATCGCGTTGTGCCAGATCGTCATTGAACATGCGCGATAGCCCCAGCGAGGCAGCCAGGAAACCGGCGGATTCCGGCACCAGGTCGAGCCGCGCCGTATCGGCGGCGCGCACGATCGTGGCGAGACGACCCAGCACCGCCGAGGCGAGGCCAAACTCCTCCAGCATGATGTCAAAGCTGCAACGCTCGCCGCGATCACTCCAGAATACGCCGTCGATATCGAAGGGAACGGCCTGGAAGCGATCGGCCACCGCCACGCCCCGAAGGGGCCACGAACAGGATCACCGCTTTCGGAGCGACGAAGCGACGAATCAGCCCGGGGGGCACGCGATGCGGTCGGCCTTTGGGACGTGAGCGCGTCACGCAGACGATCGCCTGGGCATCGGGCAGACCGATGAGCCGGTACAAGGGGGATGTGGCGATCTGTGTGCTGGAAGACGCGAGCGTCCATCCCCGAATGAGGAAAACAGACGCGATCCTTGGGCTGACGCCTCACGGGGTCGTCGCGAGAAACCCCTAGGCCGGGATCAGACCACGGCTACTCCGGCAGGATCAATTGCGATTTCGAGCTGGCTGCCCTTGCACCGGACATGCCGGTGCAAGGGCAAAGGGCGTGCTCAATCCAGCCGGCTCACCAGCACCTTGTCGATGCGGCGCCCGTCGAGATCGACCACCTCGAAGCGCCAATGCCCCTTCTCGAAGAACTCTCCGACATTGGGCAGATGGTTGAGTTCGGCCAGGATGAAGCCGGCGACCGTCTGGAAATCGGCATCGCGCGGAATGTGGATGCCGAGTTCGTGCGAGAATTCGTCCACCTGCATCCAGCCTGCAACGAGATAGGAGCCGTCGGCGCGCGTGACGATCGGCGGTTCGTCCTCGTCCTCCTCCTGGAAGACGCCGGTGATCGCCTCCAGCACGTCGCCGGGCGTGATGATGCCTTCGAAATGGCCGTACTCGTCGAAGACCAGCGCCATGTGGACGCGCGAGGACTTGATCTCCCGCAGCACCAGCAGGGCGTTGGCGGTGTCCATCACCACGGGTGCTTCCTGCACCAGGGCGCGCAGATCCTTGGTGCTGCCGGCGGACAGGAAATCGACCATATCCTTGACCACGATGACGCCGACGATCGCGTCCGACTCGCCGTCCTGAACCGGGAGCCGGGAGCGTTTGGAGGCACGAACCTGCGCGCGGATCTCCTCAGCTGTATCGGAGAGATCGATGACCTCGACCTCGCGGCGGGGCGTCATCAGCGCACGGGCGGAGCGATCGGCAAGGCGCATCACACCCGAGATCATCTCGCGTTCGTCGCGCTCCAGCACCCCCGCTGTTTCGGCCTCGGCAATGATGGTGCGGACCTCTTCCTCGGTCACCCTTTCTTCCGACTCGCCCTTCTGGCCGAGCAGCGCCAGCACGGTCTTGCCGGAGAGGTCGAGCAGGAAAACCAACGGCGCACCGATGCGCGACAGCAGGGACATCATCGGCGCAACGCGCGCCGCCACCCGCTCGGGGTCGCGCAACGCGATCTGCTTCGGCACCAGTTCGCCGACGATCAGCGAGAGATAGGTAATGGCAACGACGACCRTCCCGACGCCAAGACCATCGGCGACACGATTGGAGAACCCTTGCCCTATCAACCATTCCGACAGACGCGCCCCCAGCGTCGCACCGGAGAAGGCACCGGACAGGACACCGACCAGCGTGATGCCGATCTGCACCGTCGAAAGGAACCGTCCGGGATGCTCCGCGAGGCGTATCGCCGTCGCTGCACCCTTGCTGCCTTGATCGCTGAGAACCTTGAGCCGGGCCGGACGGGAGGAGACCACTGCGAGTTCGGACATGGCGAGAAGACCGTTAATGACGGTCAACGCGACGACAATCAGGATCTCGGTTAACAAAACCCGCCCGCAGCATGCAGGGCCGCGCTCAATATCGACCTGCTTTCGCGCTCCTTATAGCGCATCGCGACGACTTGGCGATGGGTAAGCTTGAAGTTTGTGATGGCGAAATTTTGGCGGGCGCGACGAAGCTCCGTGCCTTAACTGTAAGGGGGACAGGTGAGATGAATGTTCTACCTGGCGTTAGATGACAGCGTCGATACTTCCGGAGCAAGCCGCGAGCCATGACTGACCCACGTCTCTTCGCCCCCGCGACACTGCGCAATCGTGAGCCGATCCTCGCTATCCTGCGCTCGACCCTTCCAGCCACCGGCCTGGTCCTGGAGATCGCCAGCGGCTCGGGCGAGCATGTCAGCCATTTCGCCGCCGCCCTGCCCGCACTGACCTTTCAGCCCTCGGACCCTGATCAGGATGCGCTCATCAGTACTGCGGCCTGGATCAGGGAAAGCCGGCTCGCCAATATTCGTCCGCCCGTTCAGCTCGATGCCGCAGCGGCCGAATGGCCGGTCTCCGCCGCCGATGCCATCATCTGCATCAACATGATCCATATCTCGCCCTGGGCCGCGACGCGGGGGCTGATGATGCAGGCCGGCAAGCTGCTGCCGGAAGGCGCTCCACTCTATCTCTACGGGCCCTATCGCCGGCCTGGCCGCACCCTCGAACCGAGCAACCTCGCCTTCGATGAAAGCCTGCGCGCCCGCAACGCGGAATGGGGCTTGCGCGAACTCGGCGATGTCGTTGCACTGGCGAAACAGGCAGGGTTTGGTGAGCCGGACGTAACCGAGATGCCGGCAAACAATCTGAGCCTGGTGTTTCGGCACGGGGCGCGCGGCTGATCCGCGCAATCGCAAGGCAAGCTTGGTGCGGACGGCGGGACTCGAACCCGCAAGCCTTTAGGGCGCAAGATTTTAAGTCTCGTGCGTCTACCAGTTTCGCCACGTCCGCGTGGACGCAGCCCTAGCGACAGCAGACGGCGGGCGCAAGCGCCTCAATGACGGCGAGCGGGCTTGTACCACTCGACGCCATCGGGATCGACATAGAGCCCCGGCGCAACATCGGAGCCGATGCGCTTCTGCTCCATCGGCACGCGCACGGTGTCGTCGCGATCGCCGCGCTTTACATAGGGGCCGCTCTCCTGCGGATCGTGGCCGCGCCCGCCTCTCCCAATCGAGCTGGCCTGGCCGATGACGCCGCGCCGCCCACCAATCTTGTCCTCGAGTATCGTGATCGAGCGGCCGGCGAAGGCGATCTTCGTCGCGCCCTCGACCACGGGCAGGGCGCGGCTCGCGGTTCCCTCTCCCGTGACGCGGACACCGGTGAAGCGCGGCACATAGGTCGCGCCCCCACGGCCAAAGGAGTCCCAGCCACCCGTCGAGGAAACCTGTGCACCACAGCGCTTGTGGCTGCGCTCGCACAGGGCGCGCGACGCATAGCGTGGCGCCTTCTCCTCGAATTCGGCCCGGGCATTGCGATAGGCGAAATCACATTGCGCAGCAGTGAGCCGTCCCGCCTCGATGCATTCGTCGCGCCGCTCGTAGGTCTGGCTCGGCGCCTGCGCCGCGAGATCGGCGGGGCCCGCGAAGGAAAGAGCCGGCAGGAGCGCTGCGACGCGCATTATTGCGGCGAGGGAAGAGGCGGCCGTCATGATCATGACTCGGGCAATAACCGTAGAATTATGGCGTCACAGCAGCGCCCGCATCGTCGACGCAAGCTCGCGCGTCGCACCATAGTCGATCTTGCCGTTGCCCAGCACCGGTATCGCGCGCGCGACCAAAATGGCGCGCGGCGTCCACAGTTCGGGAAAGCCCTGCTGCTTCGCCGCTACCTGCAACGCAGCCTTGTCGGCATCAGGCTTTTCGGTGACCAGCACGAGTTGCTCGCCCTTGCGCGCATCCGGTAGCGCGACAACGACATGATTGAACCCAGGCCAGAGGGCCGCCACCATTGTTTCCACCGCAGCCAGCGAGACCATCTCGCCGCCGAGCTTGGCGAATCGCTTGGCCCTGCCGCGGATGCTGACGAAGCCGTCCTCGATCACCACGATATCGCCGGTATCGTGCCAACCGCCTTCGGGCGGCACGACACGCCCGGGCTCGTCCGCGCTGAGATAGCCCAGCATCACATTCGGGCCGCGGACATTCAGCCGCCCACCTTCATGAATGCCCTCGACCGGATCGAGCCGCGCCTCGATACCGGGCAGGAGTTTTCCGACGCTGCCCTCGCGGGTCGCGACGGGAGTGTTGCAGGCGAGCACCGGCGAGCATTCGGTGCAGCCGTAGCCTTCGAGGATCGTGGTGCCGTAGGGCTGCCACATCGCGCGTGTCTCCGGCTTCACGCGCTCGGCTCCGGCCACGACATAGCGCACGCTCTTCAGATCGTCGGGATCGGCAGCGCGCGCATAGCCCTGGAGGAATGTGTCRGTCGAGAACAGGAAGGTGCAGCCCATCTCGCCGATCAGTTTCGGCACCTGCTTGTAATGGAGCGGGCTCGGATAGAGCACGACCTTCATGCCGTGGAGCAGCGGCATCAGCAGCCCTGCGGTCAGGCCGAAGGAATGGAAAGCGGGCAACGCGTTCATGACAATATCGCGCTCGGAGAGGAAGCCGGCCGCAAGCGCAAAGATCTGGCGGGTATTCGAGACGAGGTTGGCGTGACTCAGCACCACGCCCTTCGGCTTGCCCTCGGTGCCGGAGGTGAACAGCACCACAGCTGGATCATCCGGCCGCCCTTCATAGGCCCGCAGGGCAAATGCCGGTGCCAGGCTCTGCATCGCGGCAAGCATCTTGTCGAAACTGGTCAAATCCCGGCGGATATCCTCGAGATAGACAACCCGCCTGCCCTCGCCGAGTGCCGCGATCTCATCGTCGAGCTTGGCCTGGTTGACGAAGCGACGCGAGGTGACGATCGTCTTCAAGCTGGCCAGTTCGGCCGCCGCCCGCAGGTTCTTCACCCCTGCCGTGAAGTTCAGCAGTGCCGGCACGCGGCCATAGGCCGAAAGCCCGAACAGCGTCACCGCCATGCCCTGGACATTGGGCAGCATCAGTCCGACGCGTTCCCCCAACTCCGTGCCTGAAGCGAGCTTTCGCCCCAGAACCAGCGCTCCCAGAACGAGCCGGCCGAAGGTCACCGGCTGACGCTCCGGATCCTCGAGCGCGACGCGGCCCTTGCCACGCCGCGCAACCGCCTGAAGCAGCCCCCGAAACAGCGTGATGCGCGCGTCCTTGGCGTCGAAATCCGACGCGTTCAATTCGGTGGCGGCCATATCCTGGCTCTGCTCCCGGCTGGCGTTTCCCATGGAGGTTCACCGTAGCGGGATACCGTCCGGTTTCAACGCGAATGCGACGGTCGAGCCCCTGCTCTCCGCTCAAGCTGCAATCGCATCCAGCCCGATCCGTGGCAACGGCATCGGCGCCATTGGTGACGCAGCCCCGTCGAACGCAGAAGGGCGGTTGCTTGGTCATTCGCGACCAGGCAACCGCCCTTCGGCTGTGGCCTGCGCACCGATCATGCGCGCAGGCCGTCATGCTGGCGTCAGAATGCGGGCTGCAGCTGGGGCTCCAGGCGACCGCGGCGCCGGATGGTGTCAACCATGCCATGGGTCGCAGCGATGGCGATGAGCAGGATCAGCGCATAGGCCACGAGCAGCCGCGGAGCGGGCACGATGAAGTTGAAATGCGGCATGGCGCCCAGGATCAGCGGCACATACCAGGATGTCGCCGAGACCGTGCCGAAGACCATCATCATCGTAATCTGCTTGCGCGACAGGCCTGCAAAGAGCGACCGTCCGATCTGCTTTTCCATCAACGGCAGTACCGTTTTGTGGATGAAGTAGCCGTTGATCGTGAGAACGCCGACGATCGCGATCTTGGCCCAGACCTTCTGGTTCCCGAGCTTGACCGGGTCAAACATCGCGTAATGCGCCAGGTACAGAATTCCGGAAACCCAGAGCACCGCGAGGCCAGCCGATACGATACCGGTCATGAATTTGACCATCGCAACCTGTTCAGCCTTGATCTTTCCGGAGACGAGGAATTTGACGATCACGAGATCGAGGACCGTCGCGGCGCCCAATCCCAGAATGATGCCGAGCAGATGCATCACCTTGATGGCCGATTTCAGCAGTTCCCCGGGTTTGGCGATCAGAAGGCTGAAAGTGATCGGCCGTAGCGCCGAGCTCATGAACTTGACGGCCGGCGCCGTGACACTGTCCGCGGCGATGCTTGAAACAGCATTGGTCGCTTCCGCGGGGGGATGATCGGCGCTGGCCTCTGCCGCGAGAGGGTGATCAGCAATGGTCTCTGCCCCCAGAGGGCGCTCGGCACTGGCCTCTGCCGCAAGCGGATGGTCGGCAATCGTCTCTGCCGGAAGAGCACGACCGGCAATGGTCGCCGGTGCAGGAGGGCGACCGCGATTGGCCGCGACGGCAGGACGACGACCGGCATTGGTAGCTCCCGCAGTTGGGCGATCTACCGCGAGCCGAAGGCTGCTATCGCGCCGAGGCGGGGCCGTCTCCGGTAGATCGTAAGGCACCCAATCGCGCGCCGAATGTGATGAGGCTGCCRGAGGCGGAGCGCCGGATCCGGAGCGAGACCGGGTTTCAGCCGGCGCCTGAGTAAAGCTGAATGTGACAACCAGGCAGGCTGCCAGGAGCAGCAGCGCACCAGCGCCGATACTGCGCGACTTAAGTTGAAGGAATGAAATCATTCCGCCCCTTTCTTTATTCTTATGATGACTGACAATATAATTCGCC
Organism: Allobosea sp. P1_A7; assembly: GCF_056406775.1. Lineage (NCBI taxonomy): Bacteria > Pseudomonadati > Pseudomonadota > Alphaproteobacteria > Hyphomicrobiales > Alloboseaceae > Allobosea > Allobosea sp. P1_A7. The sequence goes on along the minus strand of NZ_JBFTZN010000067.1, from coordinate 30,178 downwards.
GCGAACCACCCTTCGCGGGGAACGTCAATCGATCATAGAGAGAAGGATCTCGGACTTATGACCAAGAGGAAGGCATAGGTAGCGATGATAGGCTTAAGCGCAGGCACAGAGTTGGCAAATTCAATTTGCAAACGCTGCCGGACGACCGCTCACTAACCTTGGTTTACGGCAAAAATGTGCGCCGCAACAAATGTTATGTCACAATGAAGTCAAAGCAGCGCAGTGAGAGGGATGGTCGCGCGCCCAGGAAACGACGATGTCGCAAGACGTTAAATGGTTCTCCTCACCCATATCGCCGGAACGGTTGCATGCGCCGCGAACGACCGGGCGCCCACCCGGATTTGCACCGCCAACGTTCTGCTGGAACGAGCACCCGAGCCGAAATCGATCCGACTCAGATTGCTTCGGCAAGGGTGAACGCGAACGCCGCCGATATCGTCATGGCCACGGGTAGCCAGTTCCTCGGCCGCTCCTCGCCAATCGTGAAGAAATTGAGCGGAAAAAGGTGCCGGTGCGCTGCCGTCGCCGAGGCCTCCCTCGGCGCTTCCATGAAGCATTCCTCGTCGAACCATGCCCAGTTATCGTCCCAGGTCCAGCAATTGTGCTTGCGGTAGACGTCCGCGACCGCATTGGCGAAGACCTTGTCGGTCGGCAATCTGATGTAACCGCCGGGCGCACGCGAGAAATGACGCATCGCCAGGGGCAAGGCGCGTTCGGTGCAGTAATTCGACATCCAGAGCCGAAAGCCGATCTCCTCGCGCAGCACATTCAGGGCGCGGAACACCTGGATGTGCTCTTCATGCCCGTACTCGCCCCAGGGATTATGCGTGAAGACGTTCGTCTCTGGCCGCAGGCGCCGTCTCAGCAACTCGCATATGATCTGGAAGTTCGTTTCATAGGCCCTGGATACGCTGGCGGCGGCGATGCGCTCGAGCTTCACCGCCGGCAGGGCTGCAACGGACTTGCGGGCGAGGCGCGTCATTGCCCGGCGCTCGGCCTCGATGCCGAAACCGATACCGGCCCCGGTCAGCACGGGATCAGCCCAGTTGGCGCAGCCATAGGCGCCCGAGGATTGAATTGAACCAGAGCAGTTCATCGTCGGGGTGGGCGCCGATGATGACGGAATTTTCCAGAAATTCTGGCCTTTGCTGCATTGCCCTTGCCCTCGCCGTCCTGCTCATCTCATTTCGGGCTGCCATCAGCGGGATCGCGCTGCAAACAGAGGGGAACAATATGCCCCCGAAAACGCACGCACCGCCGCGCCTGCGACCATCGACGCTCATAGCCCGGCCGCCGCCGGCCATGACGTAACGGCAAACAATGCAAAAGCTGTTAAGGCAATGACGATCTAACGGAGGAACTGCATCCCTCGTGCAGGGCTTTCTCTCCTCCCCAGCGCTCGTCCGACCTGAGTTAGCGGGCCTGTGTGAGGGGCCTGCAGAAGCAGTGCAGAGGGCAGGCTCCATCGTCGCGACGGCTCCATGCCAGGCAAACTCGCGTTGCTGCGCCATGCGCCGCCAACAGCCCCGTCGCCTGTCCGCCGCGCTTGTCGCGCGATGGCTAGAGCCCGCATATGGCGCTGCCTCGCCGCCCTCCGAGAGTTTTCGCGTGAACCAAGCCATCCGGCCGCAATCGCTGTCTCTCGCCAGGCAGCAACGCCCCTGGCTCGGCTTTGCCTGCGGCATCCTGGCGGCAGCGATCTGGGGCATTCAGGCCGTGATCTCACGGCAATCGGTCGCAGATGGCATGACCGCAGCCGATGTCACGATCCTGCGCTTTGCAGCCGCCGCACTCGTGCTGCTGCCCTTCGCGCTCAGGCGCATGAAGCCTTTTCCGGTCGGCAAGCTCGGCTGGCGGCGAGCCATCATCCTGACCGCGATCGTAGGCCCGACCTATAGCCTGATCCTCGTCGGCGGCGCCCATTTCGCCCCCGCCCTGCATTCCTCGGTCATCTCGCCCGGACTGATCCCGGTCTGCACCGCATTGCTCGCATGGTGGGTGCTCGGCGAGCGCGCGAGCACGGCCCGCCTCGCCGGTCTCAGCGTCATCGTTCTCGGCGTCGCGCTGTTCTCGATGGAGGCCCTGGCCAACACGCCGACCCGCGAAGGCGCCTGGATCGGCGACATGCTCTTCGTGCTGATCGCCTTGCTCTGGTCGGCCTTCGGCCTGCTCTGCCGGCGCTGGGGCGCTGATGCGATCGAAGTCACCATGGCGACATGCCTGCTGTCGGTGCCGCTCCTGCCGCTCGTCGCACTGGTGATGCCCGTGCATCTGACGCAGGCGGCACTTTCAGCCATAGCGCTGCAGGCGATCTATCAGGGATTGCTGGTCGGCGCCTTCGCGCTGTTTCTCTACACGCAGGCCGTCGCCATCCTTGGCGCCGGACGGGCGGCCCTGTTCCTGCCGCTGGTACCGGTCGTGACCGCGCTCGCCGGCACGCTCCTGCTCGGCGAGCGACCGTCCCCGGTCGAGATCGCCGGCATGGCGCTCGCAATCACCGGCATGTTGATCGCGCTGCGCGCGCGCAGTCTGGCGTAACGAGCCCTTGCCGGTCATTCCAGACGGGTTGCCGCGCCCGGAATGACCGCTCAAGCGGCGAAGCCCGGGGCTCAGCCCTTGTGATCYTTGGCGATCGGCTCGACATAGGCCAGCCCCATATCCCAGGGAAAATAGATCCAGGTGTCCTGGCTGACCTCGGTAACGAAGGTGTCGACCGTCGGCACCCCGGCCGGCTTCGCATAGACCGTTGCGAAATGGGCATTGGGCAGCATTTCGCGCACGACACGCGCCGTCTTCCCTGTGTCGGTGAGATCGTCGACCACCAGAACGCCCCTCCCCTTGCCGTCACCGATCGCCCTGATCGAGGGAGCGACGTCCTTCAGCACCTTGAGCTCGGACTGGTTCTTGTAGTCGTGGTAGCTCGCGACGCAGACCGTCTCGATCAGGCGCAAGCCCAGTTCGCGGCAGATGATCGCCGCCGGTACCAGACCACCGCGGGTGATGCAGACGATGGCCTCGAAGGGCCCCTTCTCGGCCAGCCGCCAGGCGAGCGCGCGCGCATCGCGATGGAACTGGTCCCAGGAGACAGGGAAGGCCTTGTTGGAGGTCGGTTCGGCCATTGGGGGCTCCGGAGCGGCTGTCACGGTTTCTGTGACAATCCGGAAAGCCTATAAGCGGGGCGCTGGCAAGAGGCGCGTCCCGCTTCATCCCCAATCGGTCGTGTTTCAGCGGGTATCAGAACTCCGACCAGCCATCGGCAGGGCCGCCTGACACGACGCGCCTCAGCTTCGGCGCCCCCTTGGCAGGCGGCGAAAGCGGAGCGGGAATGGTCCTGGTGAGATGTGGCGCCCTCTGCTCSATCTGGCGCGCAATCACGGTTTCGAAACCTGGTCCCCCATCTTGCAGCCGGAATGCTGCGACCATCGCGCTCAAGCGCTCGGTATCCTGCCTCAGCTCCTGCGCCACGTTCGCGCTCTCATCGGCAAGCAGGGCATTCTGCTGGGTGATCTCGTCCATATGAGCGACCGTCCTGGCCATCTCATCGATACCATTGGCCTGCTCGGCCGTTGCTTCCGAGATTTCGTTGACCGTCGAGGCGACGCGGCTCGCAGCCGAGACGATTTCCTGAAGCGTCGCGCCGGCATTCTTCACCAGACTGACGCCGGTATGGATCTGGTCGCTCGAATTGGCGATCAGCGATTTGACCCCGTTGGCGGATTCGCTGCAACGCGCGGCAAGAGCCCTCACCTCGGTTGCCACGACCGCGAACCCGCGCCCGGCATCCCCCGCGCGGGCCGCCTCGACCGCGGCATTCAGCGCCAGCAGATTGGTCTGGAACGCGATGCCGTCGATCATCGAGATGATCTCGGATATGCCGGCCGAAGCCTGCTCGATCCGCGTCATCGCACTCACCGCCTCGGCAACGATCGTGCCGCCACGCTCCGCGACGTCGCGCGCCTCGTGGCCGAGGCTGACGGCGGTGCGGGAGTGACCCGCGCTGTGCTTCACGGAAGCCGCGAGCTCCTCGGTTGTCGCCGCAGTCTCCTGCAGGCTGGAGGCATTGGCTTCCGTGCGCTCGGCGAGCTGGGCACTGTCGGACGAGATCTTGCTCGATGCGCTGGCGATCTGGTGCGAGATGTCGCGGACCGAGCCGACCATCTCGGACATGGTGTCGAGCAGATCGTTGACGCCGGCGCAGAGCTGCGCAACCTCGCCGCTCTTGCCCGCGAGCGCGATGCGCCCCGTCAGGTCCTTGCACTTGGCACGAGCGATGACCTCGCCAGTCTCCTTCACCGCGGCCTCGAGCTGCTGACCGCGGAAGGTCGCAGTGATGTCGGTTGCGAACTTCACGACCTTGAAGGGCGTGCCCTTGGCGTCGAAGATCGGATTGTAGGATGCCTGGATCCAGACCTCCTTGCCGCCCTTGCCGATGCGGCGATATTGCGCGGCATCGTATTCGCCACGCCCGAGGCGCTCCCAGAACTGGCGATAGGCCAAGCTCTCGCGCTCGACCGGATCGACGAACATGCGGTGATGCTGCCCCTGGATCTCGCCAAGCGAATAGCCGAGTACAGCAAGAAAGTTCTCGTTGGCCGTCAGCACATGCCCCTTGAGGTCGAATTCGATTACCGCCTGCGCCTTGCTGATGGCAGCCTGCTGCCCTTCAAGATCAGCGAGGCGGTTCTTCTGTGCCGTGACATCAAAGGCGTATTTGATCACGCCTCGCGGTTTGCCACCGGCACCAAGGAGCGGGTTGTAGCTGGCCTGGATCCAGACCTCCTTGCCTCCCTTGCCGACACGCAAGTACTGGCCCGTCGAGAATTCACCACGCCCGAGATCCTCCCAAAACCTGCGATAGGCCGCGCTCTCCCGCTCGGCCGGATCGACGAACATGCGGTGGTGCTGCCCCCTGATTTCGTCGAGGGTATAGCCCAGCACGTTCAGGAAATTCTCGTTGGCGTTGAGGATCATGCCGTTCAGATCGAATTCGATGACGGCTTGTGAGCGGTTGATCGCCGCGACCTGGGCGGCAAGGCGTCGATTGGAGAACAGGCTGGAAAGGCGCGACATACAACCTCCCGATCGCTGTTCCGGCACGGGAGCGCAGAGCACTCCGCACGGGCCGGACACATGCAGCCCACACCGACACCGTTCCCCCCGGAACCGCCGCGTCGACATGAGCGCTGCCGGCAAGCCGACCGCAAGTCGAGGATGAATTATGACGGTTTATAAATGGTTTAACAGGCACTATTAGCGATGTATTCGCGGCAACGAATACATCAAAAACTATAGTTTTCTATTCATAAAGACTTAAAATCAATTGATTCTGACAATTATCAAAAGTAAACAATGCAATAAAAAGAATAATCTTAAAATATATGATCAAAAATAACTAAATAAGGAAAGAGATCACCGACGTAATCGAGCGCGCTCATGCTCGATCATCTGCTTCACCGCCGCCATCGCCTGATCTAATTTCTCAGGATCGCGCGAGCGCACCACGACATTCGTATCAGGACCAGTCTCGGACCAGAAGGGATAGGAGCCGATCGCGACCTGCGGATGAGCCTGAGCGATCTCGCCGAGAGCCGTGCCGATATCGCCTTCACGCAGTCCGGCCCGCACCGTGTCGGACAGAATGCGCGTTCCTGTCTTGAGAGTGGGTCCGACCACGTCGAGCATCGCTTGCATGATCGCCGGCACGCCCGCCATGACGATGACATTGGCGATGATGAAGCCCGGAGCCTTCGAGACGGAGTTCGCGATCAACTCCCCGCCCTCGGGGATGCGCGCCATGCGCATGCGCGCTTCGTTGAGCTGGTCCGGCGGAAAGCGCTCTGACAGCATCGCAACCGCGCGCGGATCGACATTGATCGGCACGCCGAAAGCCGCAGCGACCGAGTCGGCCGTGATGTCGTCATGGGTCGGGCCGATGCCGCCCGTGGTAAAGACATATGTATAGCGAGAGCGCAATGCATTGACCGCAGAGACGATCTCGTCAAGGGAATCGGGCACGACACGAACCTGGCGCAACTCGATGCCGATATTGGTCAGATACTCGGCGATGTAGCCGATATTCTTGTCCTTCGTCCGCCCCGACAGAATCTCGTCGCCGATCACCAGGATTGCGGCCGTGACGGGTGGACGATTCAGCGGTGCGTCGGTCATGGCCGGCTCCTCCAGGTGCCGGACGGCAAGACATGCCGCCAGCTCGTGACGATGATGCTGATCCGCCGCCCGCTCATGCCGCGCCGGGTTAGGAGCGCTGCGACATGAGCTTTCCTGATCACGCTTTAGAGCTAGGACCTTGGCGCAAACGGCTCAAGCGGCAGAAACGCCGTGTATGGCCTGCCCGCTATGCATGAGGCGCTGAACAGCAGCGAAAACGTCAGCCGCGCTTGCGTTCGAAGATGAGGTTGATGCGTGTCTGAGCTGTGAGCACATAACCGCTCGCGGTCAGGAGGGCGATGAGATCGCTCTGCCAACGGTTGCGCGAATCCTCGATGATGATCAGCTCGGGCCAGAGCGCTTCGGGCGCATCGCGCAGGAAGGGCTCGAGGATCAGGTCCTCAGCCCCCTCGACATCGAGCTTGACTGCGTCGAGGCGGTCATAGCCCTCGTTCTCCATCAGGGCGAGCAGTGTCGTCGCCGGCACCCGAACCGTGCTGCCGGCACTGGAGCGCAGGATGCGGACGCTCGACTCGCCACGGTTGTTCGGGTCGAGAAACAGCGTCAACTCGCCCGGCTTATCGGCCAGCGCGCACGCAATGGCCTTGACCGAGCCAAACGGATTTTGCGCAATGTTGAACGTCAGGCGCGAAAAGATCTCGGGCTGCGGCTCGACGGCCAGGATACGCGCTCCCGGGCCAGCTGCCGCCGCAACGCAAAGCGAATAGGCGCCGATATTCGAGCCGATATCGATGAAGCGGAAACCTTCACGCTGGCGCGCCCGCCCCGTCAGCAGTTCCCGCTCGTAAGGATCAAAATATTGCGGCGTGAACAATACGCGCTTCTCGCAGACATTGCCGTCTGGATGGAGGCGCATCTGCACGCCAAGCGCTTCGATATCGACGGGCTGGCCCGCAAGCGAACTCAGCCCGATGCGGCGCAGCGCATAGGCGAATTTGCGACCGAGGTAGCTGTCCGGAGCCCCGCGTGTCCAGTTGATGATCTGGGCCACGAGGCCCTGAGGTGCGAAAGCGCCGAAGGGACGGGCTTCCGTCGATTGGATATCGTTCATTGCCATTGGAGCGCCTGATACACGTCAAAGCCGTCGCGCGCCAGCAACTTGATCGATCGAGGGGTACCAGGCCCTCCGCCATGGTGCAGCGGGCCCCCACGGATCAGGCAGACCGCTTCAACGTCGAGCCAGAAAACAGCAAGCCGCAACGCGAGGTCTGGGCTATAGAGAGGCCTGTTGTCCGGGGTGCTGGGGTGCTCGGGAGAATGATCATGGTAAGCTGGCGACCCGATCCTTCCTTTTACCCCTCGCCGCGGCTGGCGGCCAAGGCTCCCGCCGAGCGGCTGGCCTACGTGGCCTCCTTCGATCCGGAGCGCAGGAAACCCGACGCGATCGCCGTCGTCGACGTCGATCCCGCGTCGTTGAGCTATGCGCAGATCGTCGGTCAGGTCGAGATGCCGAATACCGGCGATGAGCTGCATCATTTCGGCTGGAATGCTTGCTCGTCCTGTCTGTGCCCGAATGCGCCGCACCCCCATATGGAGCGACGCTACCTCGTCGTTCCCGGCCTGCGCTCATCGCGGCTGCATATCATCGACACCAGACCCGATCCGAGGAAACCGACGATCGCGCGGGTCATCGAGCCGGAGGAGATCGCCGAGAAGGCCAGGTATTCGCGGCTGCACACCATTCATTGCGGGCCGGAGGGCATTTACGTGAATGCACTTGGCAATGCCGAAGGCAAGGAACCCGGCGGCATCTTCCTCCTCGACCCCGTCAGCTTCGACGTACTGGGGCAATGGGAGATGGATCGTGGCTCCCAGAAGCTCGCCTATGATTTCTGGTGGCATCTCGGCCACGACACCATGGTGACCAGCGAATGGGGCACGCCCGATACGTTCGAGAATGGACTGATTCCGGAAGTTCTGCTCAGCAGCCAATACGGGCGGCGGCTGCATTTCTGGGACCTGCACACGCGCAAGCATCAACAGGAGATCGATTTCGGCGAGGAGCATCAACTCGTCTTTGAACTGCGCCCAGCCCATGACCCGAGGAAGGCCTATGGCTTCGTCGGCTGCGTCATCAGCTTGAAGGATCTCTCCGCCTCGATCTGGACCTGGTATCGCGAGGGTACGAAATGGGCGGTCAGGAAAGTCATCGAGATCCCTGCCGAGCCGGCTGATCCTGATCTCCTGCCACCGGTCCTGAAGGGGTTCAAAGCGGTTGCGCCCCTCGTCACCGACATCGACCTCTCGATGGACGATCGCTACCTCTACGTGTCCTGCTGGGGCACCGGTGACATGATTCAGTACGATGTGTCGGATCCGTTCAAGCCTGTGGAAACCGGCCGGGTCCGCATCGGCGGCATCGTTTCCCGCGCCTCCCACCCCGGAGCGAAGAACGGGCATCTCAACGGCGGCCCGCAAATGGTCGAGATCAGCCGCGACGGCAAGCGGGTTTATTTCACGAACTCGCTCTACGGGGCCATCGATCCGCAATTCTATCCCAATGGAATCGACGGTTGGATGGTAAAGCTCGATGTCGGGGAGAAGGGCGGCATCCGCTTCGACGACAAGTTCTTCGTCGACTGGCCCAAGGGGCACCGGCCTCACCAGGTCAGGCTGGAGGGCGGCGACTGCTCGTCCGATTCCTATTGCTATCCCTGACGCCCCTGCTCCCGGCATGATCGCTCGAACGGGAGGCTGAGATGTCGCCTTGGCTCATGCTCGCCGGGCTCGGTGCCTTCCATGGGCTGAACCCGGCCATGGGCTGGCTCTTTGCGGTTGCGCTCGGTCTGCATCGCGAGAGCCGTCGCGTTGTGTGGTTGTCCCTCCTTCCGATCGCGCTGGGGCATGCGGCCTCGGTCGCCGCGGTGGTCGCGGCGGTAGTTGCCCTCGGGACCATCATTGACCACGAAGCGCTGCAAAGGCTCGCGGGCCTTCTGCTTCTGGGGTGGGCGGCCTCCCACGCCGTCTTCGGCCACCGGCATCGCGTCCGGGTCGGCATGCAGACGGGGCTTGCCGGACTCGGCGCCTGGTCATTCCTGATGGCGACCAGCCACGGGGCCGGCCTGATGCTTGTACCGGCCATCATCCCGCTCTGCCTTGCTGCGACGCCGGCGCGGGAATTGACTGCCGCGGGTTCGCTGCCGGTCTCGCTGGCCGCCATCGCCCTGCACATGGCTGCAATGCTGGCTGTGACAGCAACGATTGCGGCGATCGTCTATGAATGGCTGGGGCTGGCGTTCCTGCGGCGGGGCTGGATCAATCTCGACACACTCTGGATCATCGTTCTGGCGGCGACAGGCCTTAACATGGTCCGCTAAGCACCGCCAAAACAGCGCTTGCACCCTCCAGTTCGAGCTGGCACGGGCGCAATCATCTTGCGCAGCCGGCCAAACGCAATAGATATGATGGGCAAGGAGCTTCTTGCCCATCATGACATTCGACGAAAATCTGGGACGGGCGCGGATGCGCGAACCGGCCATCAAACTTCATGGTCCCGAAGCCTTCGCGGCCATGCGCAGGGCCGGCCGCCTGACGGCAGAAGGCCTCGACATGCTCGGCGAGCACGTCCGGCCGGGCGTCACCACGCAACGCCTCGACGAGCTTGCCTTCCAGTTCGCCATGGACAATGGCGCCTACCCGGCGACCCTGTTCTATCGCGGCTATACAAAATCGATCTGCACCTCGATCAACCATGTGGTCTGTCACGGCATCCCGGACGACAAACCGCTGCGCGAAGGCGACATCCTCAATATCGACTACACGCTGATCGTCGATGGCTGGTATGGCGATTCCAGCCGGATGTATGGGGTCGGCGACATTCCCCGCAAGGCCGAGCGGCTGGTCGAAATCACCTATGAAAGCCTGCTCCGCGGAATCAAGGCCGTGCGCGCCGGCGCGACGACCGGCGATATCGGTTTCGCCATCCAGCGCTATGCCGAAGCCGAGCGTTGCTCGGTGGTGCGCGATTTCTGCGGCCACGGCCTGGGCCAGGTCTTTCACGATGCACCCAACATCCTGCATTACGGCAGTCCCGGCGAAGGCGTCTTGCTCAAGCCCGGGATGCTTTTCACCATCGAGCCGATGATCAACCTCGGCAAGGCGGGCGTGAAGGTGCTTTCCGACGGCTGGACGGCGGTCACCCGCGACCGCTCGCTTTCGGCCCAGTTCGAGCACACGGTCGGTGTCACAGAGACCGGCTGCGAGATCTTCACGCTGTCGCCGGCAGGCCGCGACAATCCGCTCGCGGCACGATGAAGCAAGAGGGCGGTCAGCGCGGATCACAAGTCCCGTTGCCGGAAGAACCCACGGCCGTTGCCGTGCCGCACTACCACGGTCATCGCCAAAGGCTTCGCGATCGCTTCCAGGAGTCGGGCGCCGACACCCTGCCCGATTACGAGTTGCTCGAGCTTCTGTTGTTCCGCTCCATCCCGCAGCGCGACGTGAAGCCGCTCGCCAAGGACCTGATCCGGCGCTTCGGCTCATTCGCCGAGGTGCTTGGCGCGCCGGCCGCGCGATTGACTGAGGTCAAGGGCGTCGGCTCCGGCGTTGCGCAGGATCTCAAGATCGTCGCGGCCGCCCTGCAGCGCATGGCGAGGGGAGCGGTGGCGAAACGCCCGGTGCTGTCATCCTGGTCGGCGGTTCTCGACTATTGCCGAATGGCGATGGCCTTTGCCGAACGCGAGCAGTTCCGCATCCTCTTCCTCGACAAGAAGAACGCGCTGATCGCCGACGAGGTCCAGCAGACCGGAACGGTCGACCACACTCCCGTCTACCCCCGCGAGGTGATGCGCCGCGCCCTGGAACTCTCAGCAAGTGCGATCATCCTTGTCCATAACCATCCGTCAGGCGACCCGACCCCCTCGGGCGCCGACGTGAAGATGACGCGCGAACTCGTCGATATCGCAAAGCCCCTCGGCATCGTGATCCACGACCACGTCATCGTCGGCCGCGACGGCCATGCGAGCTTCCGGGGGCTCGGGCTGATCTAAGGCATCGGCCCGAAAAGTGGATTGTGGTTTTCGGGAAAGCCGATGCAATCACAGAAGGTTAGGTCATCGGATTGGATACGATATCCGATCCGATGATCAAGGCGGCGCGAAGCCTCGCGCCGCCTTGATCCTGCTCAGTCTCTGTCTCAGGTCTGGCGGAACTGAGCACCGAACTCCTTCATGCGGCCGACATAGTAATCAGGAGCCAGGATCGATTCCGGCAGATAGAGGCCGGGCTGCGGAGCGGCGCCGCCTGCGAGTCCCAGCATCCTTTCGACGGCGAGCGCGACGCCAAGTGCAGTCAGGGGCGCCTGGCCATCGGGATGGACGATCTCGTGGCGCATCGTGCTGCGCTCGCCATTCCTCAGCACGCCGTCGATCGCGATCGTGATTTCGGTCGAGAAGGGCTCGCCACGGCGGCGGCTGGCGGATTCGGAGAAGGCAAGGTCGAGCCGCACCGATCTGGCATCGGTCACCGCGGCGAGGCTGACGATATCGAGTGGAGAATAGGCGGTTGCGTCGAGCTCGACACCATCGACGCTACGATAGCGCGCCTTGGCATCCTCACCATTGACCCAGCTGAACTTGCCGCCCGTCAGCGTCAGCGCGGCCGGTGCCGCTCCCGTGATGCGGTTGTAGTCCGTCAAGGCCGCCGGGCCACCCATATCCTGCTCGTCGAGCAGTGCGCCGATCGCAATGGAATCGATCGTGCGGAAATCCTTGGCAATGACCAGGGCCGGAAACACCGCAGCACCGGCCAGCCACTGGCTTGCGAGAAGCACCGGGGCCTTCGTTGCCGCGTGAATGAACTGCGCGACCTCCGGACCGATCTCGAAGGTGCCGCTCGATACGCTGATATAGGGGATACCGTGATCCTGCGCGTAGCGCATCGAGTTCAGGCCATCGTCCTTCACGAAGACGACTATGGCGCTGTACTGCGCTCCCTCCGGCTGGCCGAGGTCCCGGCGGTCAAGATCGACCCGCGTCGCAATCGCGCCCCCGACCTTCTGAGCAACCACCTGCGCCTTGGCGAGATCGCGCCCGCCGATGGCGATCGGAAGGTCGAATTGCAAGCGGCGCAGCGCTGCGGCCGCCTGGCCGCCGACGACGCCCGATCCACCAATGATCAGGACGGGGCGTTGGGGGGTGGACATGGACAAATCTCCTGGAGCGCCAAGCCGCGATCGGTCTATTGATCGCCTACTAAAAGTAAGTTACCTTTAGTAGGATTGCATAGAAGCATTGTCAACTGCGCTGCAAGGGGAGAAGCGGAGACGCCGATGTCGACGGGATCTGCGAAGAAGCTGCCCAGGGTGGAGCGCCGCGAGCAGTTGCTCGATTGCGCCATGACGATGGTGGGCGAAGACGGCGCAGACGCGCTGACGCTCGGGCGCGTCGCCGAACGGGTCGGCGTCAGCAAGCCGGTGGCCTATGATCATTTCGGCTCGCGCGAGGCATTGATGATCGCGCTCTATTGCCGGATCGACGAACAACAGGGCGGAGCACTGGCGGAGGCCCTCGACCAACTGGAGCCGCGCCTCGACAAGGTCGCACGCGCGGTCGCCGAATCCTATCTCTCCTGCGCAACGTCGATCGGCCCGGAATGGCACTCGCTTTCAGCCGCCCTCAAGGGCACGGAAGCGATGGAGGCCGTCCAGCGGGAGCTCGTCGACGGCTATATCTCGCTCTATCGCGAGGCACTGGCTCCCTATGCCGGCCAGCTCCCCGCAGAGGACCTGCACCTACGCTGTGTCGCGATCCTAGGAGCTGCCGAATCCGTGTCAGGCGAGGTGCTGCGCGGCGAGGCCAATGAGGCAAGAGCGACCGAATTGCTGGCCGCGCTGATCGTCCGGCTGATCGGTAAGTCGAGCAGCGCATCTTCAGGCGAGGACGCATCGTAAACCGCACCATCCCGCACCAGGCCCAATGCGCCCAGGCCCGCCTGCACCTCGGCCACGTTGCAATCGGCCCGAATGCTGCCCAAGGATTGGGCAGGGCTCGATTTATCCGTGATCAAGCGCCCCCTTTCCGAACCGTCACGAATGCGCATAGGCTGGTCAAAATGGGGAAAGACGCCTGACATGGTCGCCTTCGACGAAATGACCGGTATCGGTGCCGAATTGCGGCCCGCCTACGCAGCGCTTGATCGTTGGTTGAAGGAAGCCCCACCCGAAATGCTGGCTCTGCGACGCAGCCAGGCTGAACTCTTCTTCCGGCGCATCGGCATTACCTTTGCCGTCTATGGCGACGAAGAATCCACCGAACGGCTGATCCCGTTCGACATCATCCCGCGCGTCCTGACCAAGCCGGAATGGGCCAAGCTCGAGAAAGGCCTGCGCCAGCGCGTCACCGCTCTGAACATGTTCCTCGCCGACGTCTACGGGCCGAAGGAATGCCTGAAGGCCGGGATCATTCCGCCGGACCTGGTCTACCGCAACGCCTGCTACCAGTTGGAGATGGTCGACTTCCAGGTGCCGCACGGCATTTACTGCCATATCGCCGGCATCGACATCGTGCGCGTCGACGCCGACACATTCTATGTGCTCGAAGACAATGCCCGCACCCCCTCCGGGGTCTCCTACATGATGGAGAATCGCGAGGTGATGCTCCGGCTCTTCCCGGAGCTCTTCGCGATGCACCGCGTCGCACCGGTCGACAACTATCCCGACCAGTTGCTCGCGACCCTGCGCTCGGTCGCGCCGCGCCGCGCCTCGTCAGATCCGACGATCTGCCTGCTCACGCCCGGACAGTATAATTCGGCCTTCTACGAGCACTCCTTCCTCGCCGACAAGCTCGGCGTCGAGTTGGTCGAGGGCTCGGACCTGCTGGTCAAGGACGATGTCGTCTATATGCGCACGACGCAGGGGCCGAAGCGCGTCGATGTGATCTACCGCCGCATCGACGACGACTTCATCGACCCGCTGGTCTTCCGCGGGGATTCGGTGCTTGGCGTGCCGGGCATCATCGGCGCCTACAAGGCGGGAAATGTTACGCTCGCCAATGCGGTCGGCACCGGCGTCGCCGACGACAAGGCGGTCTACAGCTACATGCCGGAGATCGTGAAGTTCTTCACCGGCGAGGAGCCGATCCTGAAGAACGTCCCGACCTTCCGCTGCCGCGAGCCGGAGGCCAATGCTTATGTGCTCGACAATCTCGACAAGCTCGTCGTCAAGGAGGTCAACGGCTCCGGCGGCTATGGCATGCTTGTCGGCCCCCATGCCAACAAGGCCCAGATCGAAACATTCCGCAAGAAGCTGAAGGCCCAGCCGGAAGGCTTCATCGCCCAGCCGACGCTGGCGCTCTCCACCTGCCCGACCTTCGTCGCCTCCGGCGTCGCACCGCGGCATGTCGACCTGCGGCCCTATGTGCTCTCCGGCGCCAACGGCATTTCCTGCGTGCCCGGCGGCCTCACCCGCGTTGCGCTGAAGGAAGGCTCGCTCGTGGTCAATTCCAGCCAGGGCGGCGGAACAAAGGACACCTGGGTGCTCGATGCATGATGGCAACAGCGCATTTCCGCATTCCCGCTTCCAGGACGCAGCCCCGCGCATTGCGAAAAGGCCGGATCTGACCATGCTCTCCCGCACCGCCGACAGCCTCTACTGGGTCTCCCGCTACGTCGAGCGCGCCGAATATCTCGCCCGCATCCTCGATGCGACGATGCGGCTCACCAACCTGCCCTCGTCCTATGGTGGCGCCGGGACCGAATGGCACAGTGCGGTCGCGACCGCCGGTTGCGAAGAGACCTTCGCCAAGGCCTATGGCGAGGCGAATGAGCGCAATGTCTGCGATTTCCTCACCTTCAACCCGGATAACCTGTCCTCGATTCGCAATTGCTTCGCGCTGGCCCGCTCGAATGCTCGTGCGGTACGCACCGCGCTCACCTCGGAAATGTGGGACGCGCTGAACAGCGCCTGGCTGGAACTGCAACGGTTCGAGAAGAAGCGCATGGACCGCGAGGAGTTCGCCCGGTTCCTCGACTGGGTGAAGAACGTCTCACTGGTCTTCGACGGCTCGGCCTACCGGACCATGCTGCGCGACGACAGCTACTGGTTCTCGCGGCTCGGCGTCTATATCGAGCGCGCCGACAACACCGCCCGCATCCTCGACGTGAAATACCATGTGCTGCTGCCCGAGAGCGAACAGGTCGGCGGCTCGCTCGACTATTTCCAATGGACCACGGTGCTGCGCGAGGTCTCGGCACTGACTGCCTATCACTGGGTTTATCGCGAGGCCGTGAAGCCGCAGCTGATCGCCGATCTGCTGATCCTCAACCGCCGGATGCCGCGCTCGCTCGCCGCCTGCTACGAGAACATCTCACGCTTCCTCGACGCTCTCGGCGATGCCTATGGCCGGCACGGCCCGGCTCAGCGCCAGGCTCGCAAGACGCTGGCAAGCCTTTCGAACGCGCGCATCGACTCCGTCTTCCAGCACGGGCTGCACGAATTCATCGAGGACTTCATCAGCGAGAACGGCCGCCTCGGCCTCACGATCTCGGAGCAGTATCTGCAATAAAGAACGCGGCGGGCTCGCCTGCCCGCCCGCAGAACACTAGATATGGACCGGAAACCAACGCGCCCGTCGAGACAGCGATCGCCCATGCGGATCAGGATTTCCCACTCGATTACCTATGCCTATGACGAGCCCGTACGCCAGCTGACGCAGATTCTGCGGCTGACCCCGCGCGATCATGACGGCCAGCATGTGATGTCCTGGCGCATCGAGCCGACCGTCGACGGAAATCTGCGCGCGGGCCAGGATGCGCATGGCAACATCGTCCATACCTTCTCGGCCGATGGCCCGATCTCCGATCTCGCGATTCATGTCGGCGGCGTCATCGAGACTCTGGATCTGGCCGGTGTCATTCGCGGAACGATCGAGCGCGTGCCGCCCGAAGTGTTCCGGCGCGATACCTTGCTGACGACGCCCGACGACGCCTTGCGCGACTTCGCCGTGGCGGCAACGCGCGCCGACTCGACACCGCTCGCCAAGATGCACGCGTTGACAGAAGCGCTGCACGACTTGCTTGCCTGCGACCGTTCCGGCCAGCGTACCGGCGTAGGGGCTGCAGCCGCCTTCGCGGCCCGCGGCGGCATCCCGCAGGATCTCACGCATGTCTTCATGACCTGCGCGCGCCAGCTCGGAGTCCCGGCCCGCTACGTCTCCGGCTATGTCGCGCAATCCGATGCCCTGCCCGAGGCGGAAGGGGCGCATGCCTGGGCCGAGGCCTATCTCGAAGATTATGGCTGGATCGGATTCGATTGCGCCAACGGCTTGTGCCCGATCGACACTCATGTCCGCATCGCAGCCGGCCTCGATTTCGCCGATGCGGCGCCTGTCCGCGGTGCACGCAAGGGCGGCAGCGGCGAAAACCTCGCCGTGCTGGTCAGCGCCCGCGCTGCAAACGCGCAGCTCGCCAATCAATAGGCAAAGCGATTGCGACCGCCACAGCAGCTAGGGCGGCCCGATCAGGATTTCCCGGCGCGCATGAACGCGCCTGGACCGGCAAGCTGAAGGAACCGACCCCGTGACCTATTGTGCCGGACTTCTCGTGCAGGACGGGCTCGTGATGATCGCCGACACCCGCACCAATGCTGGGCTCGACGACATCTCGACCTTCCGTAAGCTGCATGTCTTTTCCTGGCCGGGCGAACGCAGCTTCGCGCTGGCGACGGCAGGCAATCTCTCCGTCACCCAATCGGTGGTGAGCCTGCTCCATGAAGGACTTCTCAATCCCGAGACCGGAGAACTCGATACGCTCCAGAGCGTTGGCTCGATGTTTAGGGCAGCGCAGCTCGTCGGCCGTGCCGTCCGCGCCGTCAGGGAGATGGACGGCCCGGCCCTGGCGGAGGCCGGGCTGAAATTCGATATCTCTCTCCTCTTTGGAGGTCAGATCATGGGCCAGCCCATGCGGCTCTTCATGGTCTACGGCGCGGGAAACTTCATCGAATGTGGCATGGACGCGCCCTTCCTCCAGATCGGCGAGCACAAATACGGCAAGCCGATTCTGGACCGCGCCGTGACCTTCAAGACCCATCTCTACGACGCGCTGAAGGTTGGTCTGATCTCGATGGATTCGACGATGCGTTCGAATCTCGGAGTTGGCCTGCCGATTGACCTCATCGTGATGCGGCGAGATGGCGAAGAGCCCGAGCTCAATCGGCGTATCGAGGCGGGGGAACCCTATTTCCACGACCTGCGCGAGCGTTGGTCCGCGGCACTGCGCGCGGCGCATCAGGCGATCCCGCGACCTCCTTACGGACCATCCGGAGGTTGAAATTTGATGTCTGCCTGCCCGTTAGCAACCGGATATCAAGAATCGGCTGCAAAGGTGCAGGTTCCGACGGTTCTGAGACCCTTGATGCATTCGCCCTTTGTCGCGAAGACGACCAACGCGGACTCCTCGGCGCGGATGCTCACCAGCACCGTGACGACGCTCGCCTGTGCCTTTTTGCTGGTCATGGCTGCAGCGATCACCGTCGTCCTGACGATTGCGCATAACGCGAATACCGTCGAAGCAACCCGTCAGCGCGACCGGATCGAGGCCGCGATGGAGAACCAGCTTCGGCTGCGGCGCCTGCGGCTGGAAAGCCTGGCGTCTACCGGCACGCTTCAGGCGGCCTTCCACCCGGCCATTCCCGCGGCAACACTGAGGTGGGCCTTCACGAAGCTAAGCCAGCGCTTTGAGGAATTTGACGGCGTCTATCTCGTCACCAGGAGCGGCCGCGTCCTGGCAGGCGTCGAGAACAACGTCGAAGCCTATCAGGCGGGCTACGAGGGCCTGCGTCTCTTTGACCCCACACTCCCGAGCCCGTCACAAAAGCCAGCGAACGACAATGCAGCCACCCGCGCAGGGTTCATGCCAGGCTTTCGTTCGAGCCTGATCTATGATGGCCACGAAGTCCTGGCCATTTTGACCGCCGATCTCGAGCAGCTTCTCAATCTCCACCTTCTGAAGGCGGACGCGCCGGTCAACCTTATCGGCTATCGGCGCGTGACGAGCACGATCTTCGACGAGATGGCCACGCGCTATCGCATCAACGGCCTGCGCATCACCCGGACGATGCCAGCCAATCCCTTGGTGCGCCGCGACCTCGCCGCCCCCGACGGCGTCACCAGGGCCTGGTTGACCTGGACACCGGAGCGCCCCGGGGATGCCATGATCCGGCAGTTCATCTGGGCGCTGGCGGCAGCCGGGCTGATCTTTGCCGGTATCCTGCTCTATGCGATCCGCCGTCTGCGCGGAGCGGCCAATGAAATCCGGCTGCGCGAAGTGCAGATCCAGCGCCTTGCCGCACAGGACGAACTGTCGCTGCTGCCCAACCGTCGGACCTTCGATCTCAGACTCGACCAGGAGCTGGCTCAGATCACCCRGACCAAGACCGGGCTGTCCGTACTCCTGCTTGATCTCGTTCGCTTCAAATCCGTCAATGATACCTATGGCCACAAGGCGGGCGACGAATTGATCCGGCAGGTCGCCGAACGACTCGCAGGCGTCATGCGGACGGGCGATACCGTCGCCCGCATTGGCGGCGACGAGTTCGGCATCATCCAGACCAACCTGCACGATGCCAGTGGCAGCGCTGCACTGGGAGAGCGGATTCTAGAAGCGCTGACGCGCCCCTTCAACCTGATGGGCATCGACACCGTGATCGGCTGCTCGATCGGCATCGCGCTCGCTCCCCAGGATGGGCACGACCGCGAGACGCTGCTCAGACTGGCCGATACGGCGCTCTACCAATCCAAGAACGAGGGCCGGAACCGCTACTCCTTCTTCGAGCCGCGCATGAACCGTGCGCTCCAGATGAAGCGCGTGGTCGAGGAAGACCTGCGCAAGGCGATAGCAAGGGACGAGCTGCAGTTGCACTTCCAGCCGCAGGTCTCCGTCGACGGGACCGTCATCACCGGTGTCGAGGCCCTCGTGCGGTGGCCACATCCGCTCCATGGCATGGTTYCCCCCTCGGAGTTCGTCGCCATCGCTGAGGAGCGCGGGCTGATCGTGCCGCTGAGCGAATGGGTGCTGCGCCGCGCCTGCCTCGAGGCAAAGCACTGGCCGGAGTTGCGGCTTGCCGTGAATGTCTCGCCGGTGCAGTTCCGACACAAGGATTTCGTCCAGAATACCATCCGGATCATCGAGGAAACCGGGTTCGATCCGAGCCGTCTCGAGCTGGAGCTGACTGAAGGCGTCGTCGTCGAGGACGCCGACGCCGCCGAGGCCGCGCTGATGGATCTGCGCGCCTATGGTGTCGGCCTCGCGCTCGACGATTTCGGGATCGGCTATTCCAGCCTGATCTACTTGCGGCGCTTCGCCTTCGACAAGATCAAGATCGACCGGTCCTTCCTGGAATATATGGAGACGACTGGCGAATCCGCGATCCTTGTCCACTCGATCGTGCATCTCGGCCGGGCTCTCGGCCTGCGGGTCTGCGCCGAGGGCGTCGAGACGCCCGAGCAGCACCGCTTTCTGCAGGCGATCGGTTGCCACGAACTGCAGGGCTTCCTGTTCTCCAAGGCAGTTCCGCCTGAGGAGATCGAGCGGCTGCGCGCCCTCGACATGCCATTCGCAGCCAGTCTCGTTGCGGCCTGACCGCGCCGATCGTCAGATCAGTTCGGAGATTCCGCTGACGATCGCGTAGGCAAATCCGGCGCTCAGGACAAGGCCGCCAATACCGACCAGCGTCCCCGCGATGATGAACAGTCCGTCGCGCTCGACCAGCCCCAGCCCCACCAGGCACACGGCAAGACCGAGCGGGATCTGTCCGATGAACGGTGCCGACACCACGAGGCCAAGCGCGAGGATCAAGATCAGCAGGCCAAGGATCGGGATCGCGACGGTCCCTCCCAGCATCGTCAGGCGCGGCCGCGAAATCCGTTCCAGCCGGACCAACGGAGGCAACGCGCGCGACACGGCCTTCGCCAGTTCCGGTTTGCCGATGGTCTTGTCGAGCAGCCCCTCGGGCAACCACGGCATGGCGCGCCCGGCCAGCATCTGCGCCGCCACGAAGGCAAGCACGAGCCCGCAGACCAGGGGAATGGGCGGCGGCATAGGCAGGCAGTTCGGCAGCCCGAGCAGGACCACGAGCAGTGCGTAGGTCCGATCCTTCAGAGCGGCGACGATGGTTCCGACGGGAATACGCTCACCGGGTAAGGTCGCGAGAGCCGTCAGCAGTCCGGATGTGCGCAAGGGCGATGACAAGCGTGATGGTCTGCCATTGGGGAGCTGCGACCTAGCACGCTCGCCCTTTGCCCAACAAGCGCCCATGGCGCAGACGCTCAATGCAGCGTCAGCACGCCGTTCACGTTTACGATCTCAGCCGGCCTGAGCAGACGCGAATGCGCAACGACCACTGAATGCAGCGGTCCATCGAGCTYACGACGCCAGAAGTCGAGGAAATCGCGGAGCACCGGAAAGCGCGGCGCCACATCATAATGCTGCCAGATGAAGGTCTGCAGCACGCTGGGATGATCCGGCATGCGGTATAGGATCGTCGCCGTGGTCAGCCCGTAGCCCTTGAGTTGCTTTATGAAGTCCTCTGATACCATCGCCCCCTCCCTCGTCGCGATGCGATGAAAGTGTAGCCGATTTCTTGAGGCTGCGCCTGCCTGGTTAACAAAAGCTTGCAAAACCAATGCCAAAGCGACCGCACATCGCGTGCATCCGCGACCATCGTTGGTCGCCGCGGCGCGAGCGGGCGCCCCCCGCATGGCTGCGCGCATCCAAGTTACAGCGTACAGCCCGGGGGCAATGTCAGGTCTACCAGGGCTCTATCCCGTCAGTGCCTTCAGGGCCTCAGGCGTATCGACATCGATCGCAATCGCTGGATCGTCGAGCGGCACCTCCACGACCGACTCTCCGGCGGCGTCCAGCAGGCGGCGAGCCCCCTGGTCGCCCGAGAGGCGCTCCACCGCCGGGAAAAGCGCACGCGACAACAGTGCCGGGTTGCCGCGCTGACCGAACAGGGTTGGCACCACGGCGAGAGCGTCGGGCCGGTCGGCGAAGGCCTCGGCCAGCCGATTGATCACCTGCGGGGTCACGTTCGGCATATCGCCGAGCGAGACCACCGCACCCGGGACATCGTCCGGCAAGGCCCTGAGGCCGGCGCGGACCGAGCTGGATAGGCCGGCCGCGAAATCGGGGTTGTCCACGAATGCGACATCGAGCCCCGCGAGCGCCGCCCTGACCTCGGCCGCCTGATGCCCGGTGACCACCAATACGGGCGCAGCGCTGGAGGCGAGCTGCGCCTTCACGGCATGACGAACGAGAGGCTCGCCACGTACCGTCTGCAGCAGCTTGTTGCGCTCCCCCATCCGGGTCGAGCGCCCGGCCGCAAGCACAAGCCCGGCAACGGGTGCCACAGCCTGATGGCCAGGTGCACGCGGCTGCGGCCGCGTGACGATCTCCATCAGCAGGCCGCCGACCCCCATCTTCTGAATGTCCGCACGGGTCACGGGAACACCGGCTAGCGCGCGCTGCAGCACCCAGTCGAACCCATTCTCCTTGGGCGAACGGGCGCAGCCCGGCGCGCCGATCACCAGCTTGCCGTCAAGTTCGCCGAGCAGCAGCAGGTTGCCGGGGTCGACCGGCATGCCGAGATGTTCGATGCGGCCGCCTGCCTCTTGCAGAGCCAGCGGGATCACGTCGCGGCGATCGGTGATCGCCGAGGCACCGAAGACGACGACGATATCGGCTGGTCCCGCCACCGCCCTGCGGATGGATTCCGCGAGCGGTCCCGATTGATGCGGCACACGCTCGTCCGATTCGACCCTTGCACCTGCCGGAGCAAGACGCTCCGCCATTACCCGCAGCGTCTTGTCGACCACCGAAGGCTTGAGACCGGGCAGCAATGTCGAAACCACGGCCACCGATTTGAGGTGGTATTCGGTGACCGCGATCGGGCGGATCGCTCCGATCCGCCCGATCGCGTCGTCGACGCGCTGACTCGGGACGCCATAGGGAATGATCTTCACGGTGGCGACCATTTCGCCCGCAACGACCGCCCTGAGGGCTGGCAGCGTCGCGACGGTGATGGCCTCGTCGATCGTGTTGAAGGCGTCGAGCGCCGGCACGTCGAGCATCAGAACACCCGCAGTCGCGGCAAAGAGATTGACCCTGCCGGTAAAGGGAGCCTCGGTCACCACCCCGCGCCCGGCGAGCGCCCTTGCAAGACGTTCGGCAGCCACATTTTCGTCGACGTCGCCGGCTTCGAGCTGGACTGCGACCAGTTCGGTGACGCCAGCTCCCGCCAGGCGGCGCGCATCATCCTCCGTGATCGTCGCCCCCTTGCGGACGATGACCTCGCCTGCCCGCACCGAATGCGCCGCAACGGAGCCGACGGCATCGGCGATAGCGACCGGGCCGAATTTCATGAGAGTGCCCTGCGCGGGCCACGCAGTGTCATCACGATCTCACCGAGAATGGCGAGCGCGATCTCGGACGGAGAGACCGCGCCGATGTCCAGGCCGATCGGCGCATGGATGCGTGCCAGCGTCGCCTCATCGAAGCCTGCCGCCGTCAGGCGCTCGATGCGCCTGCCATGCGTCTTCCGGCTGCCCAGCGCCCCGATATAGAAGCACTCCGAGCGCAAGGCCGCCTCCAGCCCGGGATCGTCGATTTTCGGATCGTGGGTCAGGGCAACGAAGGCGGTATAGCTATCGAGGCCGAGCTGCTTGATCGCTTCATCCGGCCACTCCGGCAGCAGCGTCACGTCGGGAAAGCGCTCAGGCGTCGCAAAGGCAGTCCGCGGATCGATGATGGTGACATCGAGATCCAGCAACTTCGCCATCGGCGCCATCGCCTGCGAGATATGCACCGCACCGGTGACCACGACGCGCGGTGGAGGGACCTGCACAGTCAGGAAGTAACGTGTCCCTTCCGTCTCGACCGCAGCACTCTTACCGGTGCGCAATTGTTTGCCGAGCAGGTCCGCCAGCGGATCGGTCGCGAGATCAGCCTCCCCTACCAGCCTTTGAGCGCCGCTGCCGATATCAGTGACCAGCACTGCGGCACGGCGGGCGGCGCGCTCGACATTGAGCGCGGAGAGCAGCGAAAGATCCATGCCTCAGCCCCTGTCAGTCGCAAGCTTGACGCCAAGGCCGATCATCAGAGAACCACCGAGCCAGCGGCCGAAGGCAAATCCGGCCTTGGTCTTCTTCATCGTCTTGACGACCGCCGATGCTCCCAGCACCGTCACGAAATCGGCCGAGGAAAAGGCGAAATTCACGATCGTGCCGAGGATCAGGAACTGCGCCCAGACCGGCAGGGACGCCGCGGGGTCAACGAACTGCGGCAACAACGCGATGAAGAACAGCGCCACCTTGGGGTTCAGCACCTCGACGATGAAGGAATCGAGCAACGCCCGTTTCACGGTCTTGGGCGGGGAGACATCGACATCCGTTCCGCCGAGCCTGGAGCGGATCATGCCGATGCCGAGCCAGACCAGATAGAGCGCGCCGGCGAGCTTCACCGCGACATAGAGTTCCGGCACATGCTTGAACACGGCCGAGAGGCCGAAGGCAGCTGCGATGACATGCAGGTAGCAGCCGAGATGGATGCCCAGCATCGCCATGAAGCCAGCGCGGCGGCCATGAGTAATCGTCTGCGCCGCCGTGTAAAGCAGAGCCGGGCCGGGGAAATAAGCGACAGCGATCGTCAACACCGCAAAGGCGGCAAGTGTTTCCCAGGAAGCCATCAGTGCACCTTCTCGACATAGACCCGAATGCGACCGCCGCAAGAGAGACCGACCTTCCAGGCAGTCTCGTCCGCGACGCCGAATTCAAGCGTGCGCGCCTGTCCATCGGCAATGACGTCGGCAGCCTCTTCCACCACGGCGCCCTCGACGCAGCCTCCGGAGACCGAGCCGAGGAAATATCGATCCCTGTTCGGCCCGCGGCGCCGGAGCGCAGTTTAGACGCACTGCATCATACGCGCGAGCGGGCCGCCAGCCCCGCCTACTTAAGCATAGTCGCCGCAGGTTTCGAGCATGTGGCGGGCATCCGGATGGCGAAAACACGTGCCCCTCCTCGACCTACGGTAACGATCCCTCTATCCAGCGCGCAGGGAGGCACGGCGGCCCATGGACGGCATCATTCTACTGCACGGCATTGCGCGGCGCTCCGGATCGCTCTCGGGGCTCGAACGCATTCTGAAGGCCGATGGCTACGGGACCGCGAACCTCGACTATCCCGCGCGCAGCAGCGGGCTCGACGGCCGGCTGCATTTCGTCACTCATTCGATGGGAGGGCTAGTGGCGCGCTCCTATATCACCCGCCACCGCCCAGAGCGGCTCGGCCATGTCGTGATGCTGGCGCCCCCCCCACGAGGGCAGCGAGATCGCCGACCTGCTGAAGGGAAACCCGCTCTATCGCGCGTTCTTCGGTCCGGCCGGCGCGGAGCTGGTTACGGCAAGGCCGGAGCAGTTGCTCCGCATCCTCGGCCCAGTCGACTATCCGCTCGGCGTGATCGCTGGCGACCGCTCGTTCTATCCACTCTCGTCCCTGCTATTGCCGCGGCCAAATGACGGCCGGGTCTCGGTTGTGCGCACCCGCGCCACCGGGATGAGCGATCACATCACGCTGCACGCGACACATCCACTGATCATGCGCAACCGCGAGGCGATCGAGCAGACGCGGCACTTCCTGCAGCATGGCCGCTTCAGCAGACCCGCCTAGCCCGCCTTCTTCAACCACAGGCGTGGATCACTTCTCCGGTCTGCGTCCGGCGAGAGCACGGCGCAGAGATCGGCCATCGCCGCGAGGTTGTGTATCGGCCTGAACGAATCGACATGCGGCAGCATCGCCCGGATGCCGCTGGCCCGCGCCTGAAATGCATCGAAGCGCAGCAGCGGATTGAGCCAGACGAGCTGGCGGCAGGAGCGGTGCAGCCGGTCCATCTCGAAGGCGAGCTCGCCATCGAGATGTCGCTCCAGCCCGTCGGTGAAAAGCAGAACGATCGCCCCCCCCGAAAGCACGCGCCGCGACCAGACGCGATTGAAGCTGTGCAGGGCATCGGCAATGCGGGTGCCACCTTCCCAGTCCGGCGCTGCCCTGCCGGCAAGGGCCAGCGCCTCGTCAGGGTCCCGCGCCCTCAGGCTCCGCGTGACATTGGTCAAGCGCGTGCCGAAGACGAAGGAATGCACCCGGCGGCGCTTCTCCGTGATCGCGTGCAGGAAATGCAGAAAGATGCGCGAATACTCTGCCATCGAGCCCGAGATATCGACGAGCGCGACCACCGGGGGATGGATCTCGGCGCGCTCGCGAAATGCGAGGTCGATCGAGCCGCCTCCCCCCCTGAGCGAACGCCGGAAGGTGCGGCGTGGGTCGATGCGCGCGCCGACATGCGATGCCTGGAAACGCCGCGTCGGCACGGTATCCCGCGGCAGGCGCAGCTCGGACATCAGCTGCTTGGCCTTGGCGATCTCCGCCGCACTCATCTGGGCGARGTCGCGTGACTTCAGCATTTCGCGATCGGAGACGGTCAGGCGCGCCGAAAGCTCGGTCAGTTCGACCGGGGGTTCGTCACGCTCGTCTCGCGGCGGAGCAAATGCTTCAGCGACCCGCAACGCACCCGCTTCCGCCTTCTCCGGCTGACTATCCGCCCCCGGAGAGACGGGGGACATTTGCGCCATGATCTTCTCGATCAGATTGCGCCGCCGCCAGAACAGACGAAAGGCCTGGTCGTAGATCACGCTGTCCTCGTGCCGCTTCACGAAGATCGCATGCAGCGCCCAGTAAACGTCGTCGCGTGCACCGAGCGCACCATCCGCCAGCGCCTCGACGGCCTCGACCACCGCCCCCGCACCAACGGGCACACCGGCGATGCGCAGCGCCCGCGCGAAATAGACGATGTTCTCAGGCAGCTTGCCGGTCACGAGGTTCTCACCGTCATGGTAGACGCGGATCGCCGGCCAGGGCTTGCCGCGCGATCACGCTGCGGTCTCGGTCATGAAGACCTTCTGCGCAATGACCCATTTGCCGTCGACTTTTACGAAGGAGAGCAGATCCGTGAAATAGCGCGGCGGCATCTGGCATTTTAGCTTCACCAGAGCCAGGGCCGGGCCCACGAGATCGATGGTCAGGATATGGTCGCTGCGCTCCATCCCAGCAGCCTTCGGAGACTGGCGATTGCGCACGGCCTCGAACCACTCGGCGCGCGGCACGATCTTCAGTTCGCCGTGGAGCGATTGGGTCAGTGCGCTTGTTGGATGAAAGATCTGGCTCAGCTTGCCGACATCGCCCTCATAGAGCCCGTCGAGATAAGTCCAGGTAGCGGCTTCGATCGCCTTGATGTCGTCGTTCATCGCTTGCTCCATCATGCGCGGGCCGGTCCCGCGCATCCACCTGCTGCGACGCGAATGAGAGGAAAGACCTGGGTCGGTACACAAGGCCTGTCCTCACGGCAGGCGCGCCTATCCCCGCACGTCGGCCTTCACCTGGTCCAGCAGTTCCTTCACCTTCGAGCCCTGCATCGCCTGGATGTCGTCCTGGTACTTGAGCAGCGCCCCCAGCGTGTCCGAGACGATCGCGGGGTCAAGCGCGACTGCGTCGAGTTCGACCAGCGCACTTGCCCAATCGAGTGTCTCGGCGACGCCCGGCGCCTTGAACAGCTCCTCCTTGCGGATCGCCTGCACGAAGGCGACGACCTGCTTTGCCAGCTTGGCCGGGGCCTCCGGTGCGCGCGCTTTCAGGATGGCAAGCTCGCGAGCCGTGTCGGGGTAGCCGACCCAGTGGTAGAGGCAACGGCGCTTCAACGCGTCGTGGATCTCGCGTGTACGGTTCGAGGTCAGGATCACGATCGGCGGCTCCGCCGCCTTGATCGTGCCAAGCTCGGGAATCGTCACCTGCGCGTCGGCCAGCACCTCGAGCAAGAAGGCCTCGAAGGCCTCGTCGGTGCGGTCGAGTTCGTCGATCAGCAGGATTGGCGCCCCGCCCTCCTGCGGCTCCAGCGCCTGCAAGAGCGGGCGCTTGACCAGATAGCGCTCCGAGAAGATGTCGGATTCGAGTCGGGCACGATCCCCCGCAGCGCCACCCGCCTCCGCGAGACGGATCGCCATCATCTGGCCCGCATAGTTCCACTCATAGACTGCGGAGGCGAGATCGAGCCCCTCATAGCATTGCAGCCGGATCAGGCGCCGCCCGAGCGCGGCCGCCAGCACCTTGGCAATCTCGGTCTTCCCCGTGCCGGCCTCGCCCTCCAGCAGCAGCGGTCGCTTCATGCGCAGAGCCAGATAGAGCACAGTCGCCAGCGCCCGATCGGCGACATAGCCCTGCGATTGCAGGAGAGAAAGCGTGGCGTCGATGGAACCGGGAGTTTTCAAGGGCTTCTCGCGACAAAAGAACAGAGCCAGTCAGGCGGCAGCTATGGCCTCGATCTCGAGAAGCCAAGCCTCGTCGAAGATCCCAGCGATGACGACGGAGAGCGCAACCTTCCGGTCGCCGAGGATCTCCTTGCGCGACTGCCGGCTCTCCGCGGCAAAGCGGCGATCGGAGAGAAAGGTCGTGACCTTGACGAGGTTGTCGAGCGTCATGCCGGCAGCGTGCAACTGGGCCTCGATATTGCGCCAGACCAACCGCGATTGCTCGGCAAAGCTCTCCGGCACCGTTCCATCGCGCGTGCTCGGAATCTGCCCGCTGATGTAGAGCTGTCGGCTCGCGCCGGAAACCAGCAGGGCCTGGGCATAGCCGCCGGCTGCTTCGGGCGCTTCGGGCGCCGTGATGACCATCTTGTCCATGTTCCGCTCGCAACCAGCCAATCAGCAAAAATCCTCCCCTGTGTGGGGGAGGATTCCGTCGCAGGTCAATCGGCTTCGGCTATTTGCCCGTCGCCCTGGCAACTGCTTCCCGTGCCATCACGCCAATCAGATGGGCCCGATACTCGGCATCGGCATGCATGTCGGCATTGATGCCCTTGGCCGTGTGCTTGATGCCATCGAGAGATTTCGCAGCGAACCGGGCCTTCAGGGCGGCCTCGGCCTCCGGCCAGCGGAAGACCCCGCCTTCACCGGCTCCCGTCACCGCGACACTGACCTCCGAGCCCCGCTTGGCCACGAAGACGCCGACCAGTGCATAGCGGGAAGCCGGGTTGCGGAACTTGGCGTAGCCTGCCTTCGACACCAGCGGGAAGGAGATCCTGACAACGATCTCGCCCTCCTCCAGCGCCGTCTCGTAGAGGCCGGTGAAGAACTCTCCGGCCGTGAGCTTGCGCTTGTTGGTGACAATGGTGGCGCCGAGCGCCATGAGCGCCGCCGGATAATCCGCCGCCGGGTCGTTATTGGCGACAGAGCCGCCAATCGTGCCGCGATGGCGCACATGCGGGTCGCCAATATGCGAGGCGAGATAGGCCAGCGCTGGGATCGCCTCCCGGACGACAGCCGAGTCCGCCACTTCGGCATGGGTCGTCATCGCACCGATGACGACATTGCGCCMCTTGCGCTCGATGCCCCTGAGATCGGCGCAACCGCCGAGATCGACGAGGTGTGTCGGCGACGCGAGGCGCTGCTTCATGGTCGGCAGCAGGGTGTGCCCGCCGGCCAGCAGCTTGGCATCCTCCTTCTTGGCGAGGAGACCAGCGGCCTGGCGGGCCGTGGCCGGGCGATGATAGGTGAAAGCGTACATCGTGTTGTCCTTTCAGATCACTCGGCGGCCATTCGCTTGATGCTCTTCTGCGCTGCGCGCCAGACCACCT
This sequence comes from Allobosea sp. P1_A7, assembly GCF_056406775.1. Lineage (NCBI taxonomy): Bacteria > Pseudomonadati > Pseudomonadota > Alphaproteobacteria > Hyphomicrobiales > Alloboseaceae > Allobosea > Allobosea sp. P1_A7. The sequence continues at coordinate 1,324 of NZ_JBFTZN010000067.1, read as the reverse complement.
GCGGCGTTGCCGGCATGGTGACCTCCTCATGGCCGAGCGCATCGGTGATGGCGTTGATCACGGCCGGCGGCGAGGCAATCGCGCCCGCCTCGCCGCAGCCCTTGATGCCCAGCGGGTTGGACGGGCACGGCGTCACCGTCATGCCGACATCGAAGGACGGCAGATCGTCCGCACGCGGCATGCAGTAATCCATGAAGCTCGCAGTCACGAGCTGGCCGTCCTGATTGTAGCGCGCCCCTTCGAGCAGCGCCTGGCCGACGCCCTGGGCAATGCCGCCATGGACCTGGCCCTCGACGATCATCGGGTTGATCACGATGCCGAAATCGTCGACGGCCGCCCAGCGTTCGATTCTGGTGATGCCGGTCTCGGGATCGATCTCGACCTCGCAGATATGGACACCGGCCGGGAAGGTGAAGTTCGTCGGATCGTAGAACGCACCTTCCTTCAGCCCCGGCTCGAGATCCTGCCCGTTGAACTTGTGGGCGACATAGGCCTGCAGCGCACAGGAGCCGAAATCGAGCGTCTTGTCCGTGCCCTTCACGCGGAAGTTGCCATCCTTGAAATCGATATCGGCCTCGTCCGCCTCGAGCACATAGGCCGCGACCTTCTTGCCCTTGGCGATGACCTTGTCGACAGCCTTGGCGATCGCGGACATGCCGACCGCGCCCGAACGGGAGCCATAGGTACCCATGCCCATCTGCACCTTGTCGGTGTCGCCATGGATGATCGAGACATTCTCGATCGGGATGCCGAGCCGGTCGCTGACGAGCTGGGCAAAGGTCGTCTCATGGCCCTGGCCGTGGCTGTGCGAGCCGGTCAGCACCTCGACGGTCCCAACGGGGTTGACCCGCACCTCCGCCGATTCCCACAGGCCGACGCCAGCCCCCAGCGAGCCGACCGCAGCCGACGGTGCGATACCGCAGGGCTCGATATAGGAGGAGAAGCCGATGCCACGCAGCTTGCCGTTGCGGGCCGAGTCGCGCTTGCGCTTGGCGAGCCCCTTGTAGTCGATGATCTCCAGCGCCTTCTTCATCGAGGCAGCATAGTTGCCGGTGTCATACATCATGATCACCGGCGTCTGATGCGGGAACTTCTTGATGTAGTTCTGCATCCGGAACTTGGCCGGATCCTTGCCGAGTTCGCGCGCCGCAATCTCGACCAGGCGCTCGACCACGAAGGTCGCCTCCGGCCGGCCGGCGCCTCGATAGGCATCGACCGGAGCCGTATTGGTGTAGACCGCATCGACCTCGCAATAGATCGCCGGGATATCGTACTGGCCCGACAGCAACGGGGCGTAGAGATGACAGCAACGGGGCGTAGAGAT
>NZ_JBFTZN010000066.1:0-48096 GCF_056406775.1 Allobosea sp. P1_A7 | reverse complement strand
ACATGTGGTGCGCCCACACGATGAAGCCGACGACGCCGATCGCCACCATCGCATAAGCCATGCCGAGATAGCCGAAGATCGGCTTCTTCGAGAAGGTCGAGATGATGTGGCTGACGATGCCGAAAGCCGGCAGGATCATGATGTACACTTCGGGGTGACCGAAGAACCAGAACAGGTGCTGGTAGAGCACCGGATCGCCGCCACCGGCCGGGTCATRGAAGGTGGTGCCGAAATTGCGGTCCGTCAGCAGCATGGTGATGGCKCCGGCGAGCACGGGCAGCGACAGCAGCAGCAGGAAGGCGGTGACCAGAACGCCCCAGGCGAACAGCGGCATCTTGTGCATGGTCATGCCAGGCGCGCGCATGTTCAGGATGGTGGTGATGAAGTTGATCGCGCCGAGGATCGAGGCAGCGCCCGCGAGGTGAAGCGCGAGAATGCCGAAATCGACCGAAGGACCTGGGTGGCCTGCCGACGAGAAGGGCGGATAGATCGTCCAGCCCGTGCCGACGCCATGGGCGCCAGGCGCGCCTTCGACGAACATCGAGATGACCAGCAGCACGAAGCCGGCGACGGTCAGCCAGAACGAGATGTTGTTCATGCGCGGGAAGGCCATGTCCGGCGCGCCGATCATCAGCGGCACGAACCAGTTGCCGAAGCCGCCGATCACGGCGGGCATGACCATGAAGAAGATCATGATCAGGCCGTGGCCGGTGACGAAGACGTTGTAGCTCTGGCCGTTGGCGAAGATCTGCAGGCCGGGCTGCTGCAGCTCGATGCGCATCATGATCGAGAGGAAGCCGCCGACCAGACCAGCCATGATCGAGAAGGTCAGGTAGAGCGTCCCGATGTCCTTGTGATTGGTCGAGAGCAGCCAGCGCCGCCACCCGGTCGGGTGGGCGTGGGCGTCATCATGTCCGTGTGCGTGGGCGTGGGCGCCCGGAGCCGCAGTTGCCATGGATTCGTCTCCTCGTGCGAAATCTGTTCGCGTGAGTTCAGTCAGATCTGGTTCGTTCACTCGGCCGCGGCGGCGACCTTGCCGGCGGCGTCGCCGGCGCTGGCGAATTTCTTCTTCGATTCGGCAAGCCAGGCCGCATAGCGCTCGGCGCTCACGACGCGGAACGCGATCGGCATATAGGCGTGGTTCTGCCCGCAGATGAACGAGCACTGGCCATAATAGATGCCTTCGCGATCGGCGCGGAACCAGGTCTCGTTGAGACGGCCGGGGATGGCGTCGATCTTGATGCCGAAGGACGGCACGGTGAACTTGTGGATGACGTCGGCCGCGGTGACCTGGACGCGCACGACCTTGCCGACCGGCACGACCGCCTCGTTGTCGACAGCGAGCAGGCGCGGAGACTCGGCTGCGGCGATCTTGTTGCTGGCGATCGCTTCGGCGCGCTGCTTTTCGTCGAGCATCAGCGAATCGAAGCCGAAGGCGCCGCCGTCCTGCGGATATTCGTAGGACCAGTACCACTGCTTGCCGGTGACCTTAACGGTCAGGTCCGACTGCGGAATCTCGAGCTGGAGCTTGAGCAGGCGGAAGGAGGGAATGGCGATGACGACGAGAATCAGGACCGGGATGACCGTCCAAGCCACTTCCAGCAGCGCATTATGCGTCGTCTTGGAGGGGACGGGGTTCTTCCTCTCGTTGAAGCGCCACGCGACATAGATCAGCAGCCCCAGCACGAAAATCGAGATCGTGAAGATGATCACGTTAAGCCAGTCATGGAACCAGTGAATGTATTCCGAGACTTCGGTGGCGGCGCCCTGCAGATTCATCTGCCAGGGCGAAGGCATGCCGGTGCCGGCCAGCGCACTTTCAGGAAGAAGCGTCGTCGCGCCCGCGGCGAGGGCCGCTGCGGCCACTGTTGCAATGGTCCTGCTCAGAAATCGCATCGGTCCGACATAGCTCCTGTGATCCCGTCGCGGCCCGCTGTCCTTGTCTATGCGGCCCACGCGCAACGAGGCCGGCTGATCGGCCCGCCTCGTTCTTCGGCATTGCGATAAATCAAAGATCACGCTTGCGCCAGAGGGGCAATGCAGGCCTTCCACGCAGCCCGTGCGGCATAATCACGCGAGGTCTCGGCCTCAAGAAGTGCTTCCGTTGTGGCTCTGTCCTTGACAGGGCGGGGTCTGCATGGTCCCAACGCAGGCACATTCGGAGCGTGATTGTTTTGTGTGGAAGCCCTTCTGGCATCCCTCAAAACATGGATCGCCCTCTCGAATATGATTAGAGACGGATGGCGGTTTTGTCGGAATCGGACGAACGATTCCTGCAAGGGCGATCCGGCTTYAGGGGGCGATGTCCGGCTATTCGTGCCGGTTTGAAGGGAATGACGGGGATGGGCAAGTTCATCGGACCTGTCTTCGCGGCTGCGCTGGCGGCCGTGGGCGTATGTCTGGGTTCGAGCAGCGTGGCTTTCGCCCAGGGCGCTGTGAAGTCGACGCATGGCGATTGGCAGTTGCGCTGCGAGGTGCCGCCTGGCGCCAAGGCCGAGCAATGCGCGCTCGTGCAGAATGTCGCGGCCGAGGATCGGCCGAATTTGACGCTGCTGGTCATCGTGCTGAAGACGGCCGACCAGAAGAGCCGGCTTCTGCGTGTCGTGGCGCCCCTCGGTGTGCTGCTGCCGTCGGGGCTCGGTCTCAAGATCGACGACAAGGACATCGGCCGCGCTGGCTTCGTTCGTTGCCTGACCACGGGCTGCGTTGCCGAGGTGGTGATGGACGATACGCTTCTCGGCCAGCTCAAGGCCGGAAAAAGCGCCACATTCATCGTATTTCAGACGCCGGAGGAGGGCGTGGGTATCCCCGTCTCGCTTTCCGGATTCGGGCCTGGCGTGGAGACCTTGCCGTGAATGACGTGATGCCTCGCCGGCTGACTATGCTGGCTGCTTCTGTGCTGTGCCTTGGCCTTGCCGGCTGCGGTTCGCGCTCGCCCGCGGGCGAGCAGAGCGGCATGCAGACGCTGAGCAATATCGTGATGTTCCAGTCGACCAAGCCGCCTCCGCCGGTGGAGAAGCCGCTGGTTGATCAGGAGGCGGACTTCGTCTGCCCGAGCGTGACCATTGCCGATGGTGGCGCTGCCATTCGCGCCCAGTCCGGCCCCGATAGCGGTAGCCTGCGGCACCAGATTTCGATCCTGAACGTGGCGCGCGAGTGCACGCCGACGGGCGGTGGCGGCTTCAGGCTGAAGGTGGGTGCCGAAGGCCGTGTGTTGGCTGGTCCGGCCGGTGGCCCCGGCAGCTATTATGCGTCGATGAGCACGGAGGTCCTGCGCGGGACGACCGTCGTTGCACGCCGTGCGGCGCGTGTCGGCGGCACGATCCCCTCCGGCCAGGGCGGAACCGACTTCACCCATGTCGAGGACGGGATCGTCGTCCCGCCGGGCAAGGGCGACGTCGAGATCATCGTCGGCCTCAACACCGCTGGTGCTGCGGCGCCGGCTCGCGCGCGGCGCCGGTAGCCTTGCCGCCGCGAATGGCGCCGGCGTTTGCCGTGAACTGAGGCAAGGCGCCGATTGACTCGAAGGCGGCGTCTTGTATCTGTGCTGACGCCGCATCATCCCCGCGGGAGAGACCGGGCCCGGACTTGTCCAGGCCCGGCGCCGAAGGCGCAACCGCCCCGGAAACGCTCAGGCAAACGGACCGCGTGGGAATTGGCGCTCTGGAAAGCGGCGGATGCAACTCCGCCCACCGACGGGTGTAACCTGTCCGGCTGATCCTGCCGGTTCGGGGAAATCTCTCAGGTTCCAAGACAGAGGGGGCGCGCTCCGGACATTCCGTCCGGGGCTTGCGCTCGATTCTGGAAGGGGCCGCCATGGCTGCCGAAGCCGTTGAAGCTGATGCCGCAGGCGCCGAGGCGCTGCTCAAGACCCCGCTTCATTCCCGTCATGTCATGCTCGGTGCCCGCATGGTGCCGTTTGCCGGTTATGACATGCCGGTGCAGTACCCGACGGGTATTCTCACCGAGCATAACTGGACGCGCGAGAAGGCCGGGCTCTTCGACGTCTCGCATATGGGGCAGGCCTTTCTGCTCGGGCCCGATCACGAGACCACCGCGCGCGCGCTCGAGGCTTTGGTCCCCGCCGACATCGTCAACCTCGCTCCCGGCAAGCAGCGTTATTCGCAGCTCCTCGATGAGAATGGCGGCATCCTCGACGATCTGATGGTCACGCGCTCCAGCGAGCCCGACGAGGACGGTGCTCTCCTCCTCATCGTCAATGCGGCCTGCAAGACGGCCGACTACGCCCATATCGAGGCGCGCCTGCCGGCCAATGTGAAGCTCGTCCGCGCGGAACATCGCGGGTTGATCGCGCTGCAAGGGCCTGCTGCCGCTGAAGCGCTCGCCGCGCTGGCGCCCGAGGCCGCCGAGATGGGCTTCATGAGTGCGCGCAGCATGAAGGTGGCGGGCGTCAAGGCCAATCTCAGCCGCTCCGGCTATACCGGCGAGGACGGCTACGAGATTTCTGCCGCGGCAAACAGGATCGGCGAGATCTGGGACGCGCTCCTGCTCGATCCGCGCGTCAAGCCGATCGGACTCGGTGCCCGCGATTCGCTGCGCCTCGAGGCCGGGCTCTGCCTCTACGGGCACGACATCGACACCACGACCTCGCCGGTCGAGGCCGGACTGAACTGGTCGATCCAGAAGCGGCGGCGCGAGGAAGGCGGCTTCCCGGGAGCGGCCCGCATCCAGCGCGAATTCGCGGAAGGCGTTTCGCGCGTCCGCATCGGGCTCCTGCCCGAGGGCCGCGCTCCTGCCCGCGAAGGCGCCGACATTGCGACGCCGGAAGGCGAGATCGTCGGCAAAGTCACATCCGGCGGCTTCGGCCCGACGCTCAACGCGCCCTGCGCGATGGGGTATGTCGCAAAGGCCCACGCGGCTCCCGGCACGCGCCTTGACCTGATCGTGCGCGGCAAGCCGTTGGCGGCGACCGTCGCGCCGATGCCCTTCGTGCCCAACCGCTACAAGCGCTGATTCCCGACCCTATCCTGATCTGGAGGACCATCATGGCCGAGACCCGWTACACCAAGGACCACGAGTATATCCGCATCGAGGGTGACACCGGCACCATCGGCATCACCGACTACGCCCAGGGCCAGCTCGGCGATGTCGTCTTCGTCGAGCTGCCTTCCGTCGGCAAGGCGGTCGCCAAGGGCGGCGAGGCCGCTGTGGTGGAGAGCGTCAAGGCCGCGTCCGAGGTCTATGCCCCGGTCTCGGGCGAGATTGTCGCCGTCAACAGCGAGCTCGAGGCTGCGCCTGGCGCGGTCAATGAGGACCCGGCCGGCAAGGGCTGGTTCGTCAAGCTGAAGCTGACCAATCCTGCCGAGCTCGAGGGCCTGCTCAGCGAGGCCGAGTACCAGGACTACGTGAAGACGCTGTGAGCAGCGATTCATTGCCCATGACCTGAATGTCCGGTGCCGGGCGCGCGCTGCGCCCGGACCTGGAATGATCAAGGAAACCCCGATGCGCTATTTGCCCCTCACCGACACCGACCGCGAGGACATGCTCGCGCGCATCGGCGTTCCCGATATCGACGCCCTGTTCAGCGACGTGCCCACCGGAAAGCTGCTGAAGGCTCCGCTCGACCTGCCGCGCGCCAAGGGTGAACTCGAGGTCGAGCGCATCATGGGCCGGATGGCGGCCAGGAATGTCGCAGCCTCCGCGGCTCCGTTCTTCGTGGGTGCAGGCGCCTACAAGCACCATGTTCCGGCGACCGTCGATCACTTGATCCAGCGCTCGGAATTCCTGACCAGCTACACGCCCTATCAGCCCGAGATTGCGCAGGGCACGCTGCAATACCTCTTCGAATTCCAGACCCAGATCGCCGCGCTGACCGGCATGGAGGTCGCCAACGCCTCAATGTACGACGGCTCGACCGCGACCGGCGAGGCCGTGCTGATGGCTCACCGCGTCACCAAGCGCCGCAAGGCGGTCCTGTCGGGGGGGCTGCATCCCCACTACACCGATGTGGTGAAGACCCTGTCCGGCATGGCGAGCGACGAGGTCGTGGCGCTGGCGCCCGATGTCGCCGCTAACGAGGACATCCTCGCACAGATCGACGATCAAACATCCTGCGTCGTCGTCCAGTCTCCGGACGTCTTCGGCAATCTCCGCGACCTGAAGCCGATCGCCGACAAGGCCCATGCCCATGGTGCGCTTCTGATTGCCGTCTTCACCGAGGTCGTGTCGCTAGGCGCGGTCACGTCTCCGGGGGCGATGGACGCCGATATCGTCGTCGGGGAAGGCCAGTCGATCGGCAATGCGCTGAACTTCGGTGGTCCCTATGTCGGCCTCTTCGCCGCCAAGACGAAATATCTGCGCCAGATGCCGGGCAGGCTCTGCGGCGAGACCGTCGATGCCGACGGACATCGCGGCTTCGTGCTGACGCTCTCGACCCGCGAGCAGCACATCCGGCGCGACAAGGCGACGTCGAACATCTGCACCAATTCCGGCCTCTGCGTGCTGGCCTTCACCATTCACATGACCCTGCTCGGTGAGGCCGGGCACGCGCGTCTGGCCGAGCTCAATCACGCAAATGCCGTGAAGCTGGCCGACATGCTGGCCGGCGTGAAGGGGGTGAAGCTGCTCAACGACAGCTTCTTCAACGAGTTCACGCTGAAGCTGTCGAAGCCGGCGGCCGAGGTCGTCGAGGCGTTGGCCGAGAGGGGCGTGCTTGGCGGGGTGCCGGCCTCGCGCCTGCTGCCGGGAGCCGGGCTCGACGATCTGCTGATCGTCGCCAATACCGAGATCAACACGGATGAGGATCGGGCGGCCTTCGTGGCGGCGCTCGTGGAGGTGCTGTGATGCTGAACCGTCAGGGACGTCCCACCCAGGCTGCTTCCTCCGTGGATCATGGCCGCGAGACCTTCACCGGCAATCGCGCGCTGCAGCAGATCGAACCGCTGATCTTCGAGATCGGCCATCATGAGACGACCGGCGTCGATATCGAGAAGCCGGCGCCGTTCAAGAGCCGCCTCGGCAAGCATGCGCGCAAGGACGGCATCGGCCTGCCCGGACTTTCCGAGCCGGAGACGATGCGTCACTACGTGCGACTGAGCCAGAAGAACTACGGCATCGACACCGGGCTCTTCCCGCTCGGTTCCTGCACGATGAAGCACAATGCCCGCCTCAACGAGAAGATGGCGCGGCTGCCGGGCTTCTCGGACGTCCATCCGCTCCAGCCGCTTTCGACCGTGCCGGGCGCGCTCGAGCTGATGCTGGAGCTCGCGCGGTACCTGATGACGTTGACCGGCATGCCGGCCGTGGCGCTGTCGCCCAAGGCCGGTGCCCATGGCGAGGCCTGCGGCATGATGGCGATCAAGGCCGCCATTGCCGCCAAGGGCGAGGGCGAGACCCGCAAGGTCGTGCTCGTGCCGGAATCGGCGCACGGCACCAACCCGGCGACCGCGGCGCTGATCGGCTTCGAGGTCCGGTCCGTCCCGGCGCGCCCGGACGGCACGGTGGCGGTCGAGGACGTGAAGGCCCTGCTCGGGCCGGACATTGCCGCGATCATGCTGACCAACCCCAATACCTGCGGCATCTTCGAGCCGCAGATCGTCGAAATCGCGGCTGCGCTGCATGCGGCCGGCGCCTATTTCTATTGTGACGGCGCGAACTTCAACGCCATCGTCGGCAAGGCGAAGCCGGGTGACCTCGGCGTCGACGCCATGCATATCAACCTGCACAAGACCTTCTCGACGCCGCATGGCGGCGGCGGCCCAGGCGCCGGTCCGGTCGTGCTGTCGAGCAGGCTGGCTCCCTATGCGCCGGTGCCTTTCATCCATGTCGAGGGTGGTGCGGCGCGGCTCGTGGAGCACGCCGGCGACGCGCCGGCGGGCAATGATCCCTTCGGCCGCATGACCGCCTTCCACGGCCAGATGGGCATGTATGTGCGTGCGCTCGCCTATATGCTGAGCCATGGCGCCGACGGCATGAAGCAGGCCTCCGAGGATGCGGTGCTGAGCGCCAACTACATCCGCGCCGGCCTGTCCGACCTGATGTCGCTGCCGTTCCCCGACCACCCCTCGATGCACGAGGCGCTGTTCGACGATGAGTGGCTGAAGGGCACCGGCGTCACCACGCTCGACTTTGCCAAGGCGATGATCGACGAGGGGTATCACCCGATGACCGTGTATTTCCCGCTGGTCGTCCATGGCGCGATGCTGATCGAGCCGACCGAGTCGGAATCTAAGGCCTCGCTCGACCTCTTCATTGCGACGCTGCGCGATCTGGCCATGGCCGCGAAGGGCAATGACAAGGCCCGCTTCACCGCGGCGCCGCACCATGCCCCGATCCGCCGTCTCGACGAGACGCGCGCTGCCCGGCAGCCGATCCTGAAATGGGTGAAGCCGGAGCCGATTGCAGCTGCGGCTGAGTAAGGATGCTTGATCGATAGGGCAGCGATCGGATGCTGCCCTATCGTCATATCCCCTCGCGGTCTTAAGCATTCCTTGACCATGTGCGAGGATGATTTCCTCGGTGCGTGTTTTCGCACCTTGGGAACAGTCGATGTATCGCTCTTTTGTCCGGAGCTCCGCAGTTGCCGTTGCCGCGCTCGTTCTGACGGTCGGCATCGCGCGTGCACAGGAGCCGAGCTACGGCCCCAACACCTATGACCGCACGCTTGAGGCGCTGATCACCCATGAGGAGATCGCGTCGCGTGGTGGCTGGCCCAGGCTCGCCGGCAGTGTCTCCGCCCTGAAGCCGGATTCGCAGGGGCCTGATGTCGTCGCACTGAAGCAGCGCCTGATGTTGAGCGGAGATCTGCCGCCGACGGCCTTGCCCGGCGACATCTATGACGCTGCGACGATCGCAGCCGTGAAGCGCTTCCAGGTTCGTCACGGCCTGTCCGATCTCGGAACGGTCGGCCGCCTGACGCTCAAGGCGCTGAACGTTCCCGTTGAAGTCCGGCTGAACCAGCTGACCGCGACCCTGGAGCAGCTGAAGAGCAACGGCTTCGTCTTTGCCGAGCGCTATGTCGTCGTGAACATCCCCGGCGCCAGCGTCGAGGCGGTCGAGAACGGCGTGGTCCAGCGCAAGCATCTCGCGGTTGTCGGTCGCCCCGATCGACCCTCGCCGGTGCTCCAGGCCAATATCACCTCGGTGAACCTCAACCCCTACTGGACCGTGCCGACCTCGATCGTGAAGGCCGACATCATCCCCAAGATGCGCAAGGAGCCCGACTTCATCGTGAAGTCGAACATGCGCCTTCTCGGAGCAGAAAATCGGGAGATCGATCCGGCGACCGTGAACTGGGCAGGCCTGACCTCGCCGTATTTCACCGTTCGGCAGGATTTCGGACCGCTCAACGCGCTTGGCCAGCTCAAGATCGACATGCCGAATACCGAGGCGGTCTACATGCACGACACGCCGAAGAAGACGCTGTTCCGTTCGGATGTTCGCTTCAACTCTTCCGGCTGTGCGCGCATCGAAGGGGTGCGCGACCTCGCCGCCTGGTTGCTCGAAGGCACCGAGTGGACCGAGCCAGCGATCGTGGCCGAGATCGCCAAGGGCGAGCGCAAGGACATCCGGCTGAAGAAGGCGGTGCCCGTGGCCTGGGTCTATCTGACCGGCTGGCAGGGCGCCGATGGGCTGGTCCAGTTCCGCGAGGACATCTATGGGCTGGACACGCCGCAGGGCATCGTCACATCGACGATCCAGGCGCGCAAACCCAAGCCGAAAGTACAGCCCGCCAAGCTCGAGGCGCGTCCGGCACCGGCTGCTCCGAGCCCGGTTGCAGCCCCTGCCAGGGCCGCGACTGTGAAGGCGGTCACCGCCGTCAACTGAGGCGTCAGGGCGCCCGGAGGATCGCCATCACGTCGCTGATGGCCTGGGCGCGCGCCGCGACATCCGTCCCGATCGTCACCTTGCCGTCCGGGCGCTGCGAATAGGCCGCGCGGCGCTCCCGGAGCGGCAGGTCCGGATGGTCGAAATCGTGATAGGCGCCGGCGAAGCCCACGAAGCGCGCTCCGCCTTGCCGTGCCAGCGCCTCGCAGGGCGCCGCTGGTGTCCAGTCATCTGCCAGTCCCTGAAGGATCGTCGTCGGCACCCGAGCGCGCCAGCCGCGTTTCAGCAGGACCCTGCAGCCAGGATAGAAGGCGATGATCGCCCGAAACCCTCCGGGGCCCGCGGCCGCGCGATCGGCGGCGACATGGAGCGCTGTCGAGCCGCCATTCGACCAGCCGATCAGATGTATCCCGGCGGGTTTGGCGAAGGGCTGACGGGCGAGCCAGTCGGCGGCGCCGAGGGCATCGCTGGCGCGATCCGCCGGCCGCAGCGCACGTTCGCGGTCATTGCAAAGCGCGACGATCCCGCGCGGGCGAAAACTGTCGGGCAGGAGCACGAGGAAGCCAGCAGCGACCAGCCTGGCACTCCAGTCGCTCTCGCGTGCGCTAAGCCCTCCAGAGGCTCGCCAGAGGCCGCTGCAGCCGTGCAGGGCAACCACGGCGGGGAAGGGGCCTGTTCCAGCGGGCTTGGCAATCCAGCCGGTCAGGACGGTGCCGTCGCGTGACGAGAACGAGACCTCCTCCATCGCGCGGGCCGGCATGGCGCAGGCGAGCACAACGATCGTGGCCAGTGCCAGGCGAGCGATCAGGATGGGGCCTCCATCTCGGCGAGGTTCTATGTGCTCGGCCGAATCCGGCGCGCGCAGGATGTGAAAACGACAACGCCGCAAACCCGGAGGTTCGCGGCGTCGCATTCCCTGGCTGAACTGATCGCTCAGTTCAGCTTGGATTTGATTTCCTTCAGACCGGTCGCGAACAGGCTTTCGGCAGCCTTGCCGCCCATCTGGCTGCGCAGGATGCCTTCGGCGGCCAGCGTAGCGGCCTCGGCGGCGGCAGCGCGGACTTCCGCGGCAGCCTCCATCTCGGCCTGCGCGATCTTGTCCTCGGCGGACTTGGTCCGGCGGGTGACGAAATCGGCGAGCTTCTCCTCAGCCTCGGTGGCAAGGCGGATCGCCTCGTCCTTGGCTGCGGCGACGATCGCCTCGGCTTCACCTTCGGCAGCCTTGCGCTTCGCCTCGTACTCGGCGAGCAGCTTGGCAGCCTCCTGACGCAGCCGGCGGGCTTCGGAAAGCTCGCGGGCAATCTTCTCGCCGCGCGAATCGAGTGCGCTCAGAAGCGACTTGTGGACGCCAAAATACCCCAGAATGCCGAGGAAGATGACGAGGGCAACCGCAACCCAGACGGTATCCATGGTTCGGTCTCCTCAGGCGCTCAGGACGGACTTGACCGCGGCAGCGGTCTCGGCGTCGGTGGGGCTCTGACCCGTCAGCTTGCCGACGATCTCGGCGGCAGCGCCGGCAGCGATCGTCTCGACATGCTTCATCGCGGCGGTCTTGCGATCCGCGATTGTCTTCTCGGCGGCTGCGAGTTTGGCGCCGAGCTCCGCTTCGGTCGCGTGACGCTTGGCATCGGTCTCGCGAGCGCTGGCGGTGCGAGCCTCCTGAGCGATGGCCTGGGCGTTGCGGCGGCTTTCGGCGAGCGCCTGCTCATGGTCCTTGGCGACGGCCTCGACCTTGGCGTGGATCTCGGTTGCCTGGTCGAGATCGCGAGCGATCGTCGTGCTGCGTTCGGCCAGAACCTCGCCGACACGCGGCAGGGCGATCCGCGACATGAGCCAATAGAGCGCACCGAAGCTGATCGCGAGCCAGAAGATCTGACTGGCGAAGAAGGTCGGGTCGAAGGGGGGGAAAGCGCCCTTCGCGAACGCCGTGTCGGCCGAAACCGCCATAACGCTGGCGGCGGCTGATACGACCCCGATGCGCTGTGCGCGGGAAGCGCGAACCTGCATGGAACGCCTCTGAAGGTTGCGTCAACGAATGACGGCTCCGCGGCGCATGATAACGCCTGCGGAGCCGCAGTGAATGCTCGTCAGACGACGAAGAGCAGAACGAGCGCGACGACGAACGCGAAGATGCCGAGACCTTCCGCGAGCGCCGCGCCGATGAAGGCGCGCGGGAACTGACCGTCGGCAGCCGACGGGTTGCGCAGGGCGCCGGACAGGAAGTTGCCGAAGATGGTGCCGACGCCGATAGCGGCGAGGCCCATGCCGAGGCTGGCGAGACCAGCGCCGATATACTTAGCTGCGACGGGATCCATAGTCTTTCTCCGATGTAAAACAGTTGAGAGTGGTGGAAGGGTGAAGTCTCGCGAGCTCGCCCGGTCAGTGTCCCGGATGGAGAGCGTCGTTGAGATAGACGCAGGTCAATATCGTGAAGACATAGGCCTGCAGAAAAGCGACGAGGAACTCAAGCGCGGTCAGCGCGACGGCCAGGAACAGCGGCAGCGGCGCCAGTGTGGCGTAGATGCCTGCGCCGGTCAGGGCGACGACGAAGCCGCCGAAGACCTTGAGCGCGATGTGGCCGGCCAGCATGTTGCCGAACAGGCGCAGGCTGAGCGAGATCGGCCGGGACATGAAGGAGACGGCTTCGATCAGGACCATGAAGGGCAGCAGCCAGCCCGGCACGCCTGACGGCACGAACAGGCCGAAGAAATGGCTGCCATGCTTCATGATTCCGTAGACCAGCACGACGGTGATCACGAGGAAGGCGAAGGCCGCCGTCACGATGATCTGGCTGGTGACGGTGAACGAACCCGGGACCATGCCGAGCATGTTCGCGGTCAGCACGAACATGAAGAGCGAGAACACGAAGGGGAAGAAGCGCATCCCGTCCCGACCCATCACGCCTGTGATGGTGGACGCGACGAACTCGTAGAGCATCTCGGCGAGCGACTGCAGGCGGCCTGGAACCGTCGCCCGCTGGCTGGAGCCATAGATCATGATGGCGGAGATCACCGCGACGGCCACCACCATGAACAGCGAAGCATTGGTGAAGGACAGATCGAGGCCGAACGGCCGCAGGCCCAGGATCGGCTTGATCTCGAATTGGTGGATCGGATCGATTCCGCCGCCAGCCGCCATAAGTCACCCCTAAATTGCCCCGGTTCGGGGCACTGCAAACACATTCAACGTTCCGGTTCGCCGCCCTTCGGTGAGGAAGGGCGCGTTCCGAGCCGATAGGCGGAGCGCAGGCCGGCGATGGTTCCGATCACCAGGAAGGCGATCAGCAGGAACGGCGACGTTCCCAACCACCGGTCGCCGAAATACCCGATCAGGGCACCAGCGATAACGCCGCCAGCCATATCCGTGGCTGCGCGAAAACCTGATGACATCGCGCCAGCAAGCGCTTTGTCGGGACCCGCCTTCTCTGAATCCGCCTTTTCGGCGGCTTCAGCACGCCCGAGGGCGGCCTTCAGCGAGTCCAGTCTTTCCCGCAACTTCGGATCGGAGCCGTTCGGGTCGGATTCAGACATCAGCAACTCCCTGCCGACCGTGTCATGGCCACGACCGCGTCCGAAATTGCCACGAACCTGTCCGGACCCGCAGGCCGAGCCGTTGTCAGCGCGTTTCCTTTATTGTCCGCTCCGGCGACTGTCAAGGCATGGGGATTGGTGTTAAGTTGTTGAAATTATTTGATATTAGTGCTTTGTGCGGCATTCTTGCCGCATTGCGAACCCGAATGTGGCTTTTTTTCAGACGGCTTCGCGGATTTGTTCCGCTGTTGCGAGGTCGACCGAGACCAGTTGGCTGACCCCTCGCTCGGCCATGGTCACGCCGAACAACCGTTCCATGCGCGCCATGGTAATGGGGTTGTGGGTGATCAAAATGAAGCGCGTCTCGGTATTTCGGGCCATATCGTCGAGCAGATCGCAGTAGCGCTCGACATTGGCGTCATCGAGCGGCGCGTCGACCTCGTCGAGCACGCAGATCGGCGAGGGGTTGGTCAGGAACACGGCGAAGATCAGGGCGGTCGCGGTCAGGGCCTGCTCGCCGCCGGAGAGCAGGGTCATCACCTGCGGCTTTTTGCCCGGGGGGCGCGCGAAGATTTCCAGCCCCGCCTCGAGAGGATCCTCCGAGTCGACCAGCCGGAGCTCGGCCGTGCCACCGCCGAACAGGATGCCGAACAGACGCTGGAAGTGTTCGTGCACCACCTCGAACGCGGCCAACAGCCGCTCGCGGCCTTCGCGGTTCAGCGCGCCGATGGCCTGGCGCAGGCGCCGGATCGCCTCGCTCAGGTCGTCGCGCTCCCCTGTCAGGCCCGCGCGCTTGGTCTGGATTTCGACGAGCTCATCCTCGGCACGCAGGTTCACAGCGCCCAGACGTTCGCGTTCGGTCCTCAGGCCTGCGAGGCGACCTTCGATTTCGGCGGGATTCGGCAGCGCTTCGCCCGGCTTGATCAGAGTCAGTTCCTGGAGCCCGGCGAGCCCTGTCTCGAGCCCGTCCTCGATCTGCCGCTCCACATCGACCAGGCGCTGTCGGGCTGCCTCCAGGCGCGCCTCGGCGGAGGCGCGGACCTCGCGTGCACCAGAGAGGGTTTCCAGGGCCGCTCTGGCCAGCCGATCGGCCTCAGCCTGGGCGGTCTCCGCCGTGGCCAGGCGGTCAGCCGCCTCGCGGCGTGCCGTCTCGGCCGCCTCGATCTCGCCGACCAGGCGCCTGCGCTCGACCAGGAAGGTGTCCGGTGCGTCGAGCAGCGCCTTGCGCTCGATCTCCGCAGTCGCGATGCGCCGCTTCGTCTCGTCAGCGGTCTGGGCGCTCGCCCTGGCTCGTTCCTGCCAGGCCCGGATATCGACGAAGATCGTGGCGCGGCGTCGCTCGCGAAGCTCCGCCTCTCGCGCCAGGGTCTGGACGCGGGCACGCGCATCAGAAGCGGCTGCGCGCTGTTCACTGAGGACGGCGCGCGCCTTCAGGAGGACGCTTTCGAGCTCGGTCGCCGGCGCCAGCGCGGCGAGCGCCTCTTCGGCTGCAGAAGCCTGGGTCGTCGCTTCCGCGATCGCCTGGCCCAGGCGGGCGACGGCCTCATCGAGAGCCGAGCGGCGCGCGGCTGTCTCGCCGGCCTTGCGCTCGGCGCTTGCGAGCCGCTCTCGGGCCTGATCCAGATCGCGGCGGGCGAGCCGCACGGCTTCGACGGCGGCCGTTTCAGCCTGCGCGGAGGCGCGAACCGTCTTGGTGGCGGTATCGAGGCCCTGCCCCGCAATCTCTGCAGCTTTGCGCGCGGCCTCCGCCTCGCGTTCGAGGTCGCCAAGGCGATTCTTTTCGGCGAGGCGGCGGGCCGCTGGGGACGGGGCCTCCGCCGCGCTGGTGAAGCCGTCCCAGCGCCAGATGTCGCCTTCGCGTGAGACCAGGCGCTGGCCGGGCTGCAACGAGGCGCGAAGCCTCGCGCCCTCTTCGCGCGGCACGATGCCGACCTGGGCCAGGCGCCGCGCCAGGGCTTGCGGACCGCGCACATGCCGGGCCAGCGCCTCGGCGCCATCGGGAAGGGCAGGGTCCCCCGCAGCATTGCCCATGTCGCGCCAATGAGCCGGGGCAGCAGTGTCGGAGGCGGCGTCGAGATCGTCGCCAAGGGCCGCACCAAGTGCGGTCTCGAACCCTTTCGTGACGCTGATCGCTTCGAGGATCGCCGGCCAGCGATCGCCGGCCGCCGGTGCCAGAAGTTTCTGCAGCGTGCGGATTTCCGTGTCGAGGCGCTGGGCTGCGCGATCTGCCTCGGCCAGCGGCGCGCGCAGCCGGGTCTCTTCTTCTCGGGCTGCACCCAGAACAGCTCTTGCGCTGGCTGCCGCCGAATCCATCTCCAGCATGGTCTCCTCGGCCTGAGCACGCGCGCCCGTCAGCCTGTCGAGTTGAGCCGCGGCATCATCTGCGTCGAGCGCGGCAAGGTCGCGACGCAACCTGTCCTGCTCCGCGACATTCCTGGCCTCGCGGTTCCGGGCGTCACGGAGCGTCCGCTCCATGGCGTCGCGGCGGGCCGCGAATTCCGACAATCTTGCCTGTGCCGTGGAATGCTCACCCTCTGCCTGAAGCAGGATCGCTTCAGCCTCGGCCAGCGAGGCTCCTGCAGCCTCTCCCACGGTCGTGGCCGCGCTGGCTTCGCCGGCAAGCGTCTCATCCTCTCCGGTCAGCCGCGCGAGACTTTCGGCGGCATCGTCGGCGAGCCTGTCCTGGCGCGTCAGATCGCTCTGCAACTCGGTCAGGCGCTTGCCAAGCTCGTCTGCGCGTAGCTTGGCGCGTCTGTTTGCCGCCTCGAGCTCATCGAGGCCGCGCTTCAGCCTGACCAGGGCGGCGGCTGCGGCGGCCTCGGCCTCGCGTAGCGCCGGCAGCGCATGCGCCGCCACCGCCTGACGGCGCGCCGCTTCGGCCTGGATGCCTGTCTGTTCGGCAACGCCGCGGACCGCCGCTTCCAGGGCCCGATCGGCAGCGGCCGCATGTTCGCGTGCGTCGCGATGGGCGATCAGGGCGAGCGTCGCCTCGGCGCGGCGGATGTCGGCGGCAAGGCTGCGATAGCGCCCGGCCTGCCGCGCCTGCCGCTGCAAGGCGTCGACCTGCGTGCCGATCTCGCCAAGCACGTCTTCCAGCCGCGTCAGATTTTCTTCCGCCCCCCTGAGTCGGAGTTCGGCCTCGTGTCGGCGGCTGTACAGGCCCGCGATGCCGGCGGCGTCTTCAAGGATGCGGCGACGCGATTGCGGCTTGGCGGCGATCAGTTCGCTGATCTGCCCCTGCCGCACCAGGGCCGGCGAGCGGGCTCCGGTCGCCGCATCGGCAAAGAGCAGTTGCACGTCGCGGGCGCGCACCTCTTTGCCATTGACGCGATAGGTCGAGCCTTCCTCGCGCTCGATCCGGCGGGTCACTTCGAGGACATCGGTATCGTTGAAGGCCGCGGGAGCCTTGCGGTCGCTATTGTCGAGGGTGAGCGCGACTTCGGCCATGTTGCGGCCGGGACGTTCGGAGGATCCGGCGAAGATGACGTCGTCCATGCCGGACGCGCGCATGTTCTTGAACGAACTCTCGCCCATCACCCAGCGCAGGGCTTCGACGAGATTGGACTTGCCGCAGCCATTGGGGCCGACGATTCCCGTCAGGCCTGGCTCGATCAGGAACTCGGACGGCTCGACGAAGGTCTTGAAGCCGGTCAGCTTGAGGCGCGTCAGATGCATCGACGCGCCTCATCGTCCAGGGTGGCAGGATGGCGCGTGGGCTTAGCCGGCCAGCAGCGGCTCGAGGATCTTGTCGAATTCCGCGATCGAAAGCGCACCTGCACGCTTTTGCCCGTTGATGAAGAAGGTCGGCGTCGAGTCGACGCCAGCCTTGGCCCCGCGATCCTTCACTTGCGTGACGGCGTCATAGATATCCTGCCGTTTCAAGCAGGCTTCAAAAGATTCCTGTGTGAAACCGGCCTGCTTCACCATCGCGGCCAGCGCATCGACCGGCTTCTCGGTGAAAGCCCAGTTGCGCTGCTGATCGAACAGCAGATCCGACATCGGGTAGTATTTGTCGTTGCCGTTGCAGCGAGCCAGCATGAAGCCCGCCGTCGCCAGCGGATCGAGCGGGAATTCGCGCAGGGTGAAGCGCGCCTTGCCGGTGTCGATATATTTCGCCTTCAGCGCCGGCCAGGTATCGCGGTGGAAGCTCGCGCAATGGCTGCAGGTCAGCGAGGCGTATTCGATGATGGTGACCTTGGCGTCGGGCTTGCCGAGCCAGACATCGCCCAGCGGGCCGGCGACAGCGAGGTCGGCAGTCGCGGATTGCGCCCGGGCCGGAGCGGAACCCAGCATCGCGGCGGCTGCGATCCCGGCCGCGCCGGTCAGAAGCTGTCGCCTGTTCGTCATCGTGCAATATCCTAAGGGGCCAAATCGGTGTCGGGACCATAGTGGCYAACACGAATGTGGCAAGATCGGTTCGCGGGGAATGACGGCTTCCTCACGAAGCCGTGTCATCTCGTGGTGGCGGATTTCTGAGCGACGCCCAGGCCGAGCCGTTCCAGCGCGGCCCGGAGCCCCGGGTCTTCGATATGGGCGACCTGCTGGGCGATCCGCCCGACGAGGGCCGGGTCGGGCGGCGGAGGAACCGGTTTCTGCTGCGGGGCCTCGACCGGGCCCTGTTTCAGCACGAGCTTGCCGACGGCCCGCCAGCCGAGATGGGTGTTGACCCGCTCCAGGACCACGGGCCCGAGTTGTTGCATGTCGAGCGCGAAGGCGCCCTCGACGCGCACGACGAGCGTCGCCGGTTCCGATGTCTCGCCGGGCGCCGGGCGTCGGCGCGGCCAATCGATCTTGAGCGGCCGCGATCGTGCTGCCAGCCGCTCGCCGACAATCTCCGGCCAGAGCGAGACGATGGCGCGCCCGGCAAAACCCTGGGCGGCGAGCGCCGGCGCAAGGCAGTCATCGATCAGGTCGGCGAGGGGTTTGGCAGCCATGCTCTATTCTGGGGCCGGCGCATCGGCGCGACAAGGGCCGAAGCTCTATCAGCTGTTGCGGTGACGTCGCCACTCCTCGGCGCTGATCTCCCAGATTTCCGAAAGATGCCGGCCGCCGACATAATCGCGCATCTCGGTCCGGATGACGCGCATGCCGCCGCTCTCGGAGATGCGGCGGGACGCGGTGTTGTCGGCGGCCTTCGGCACGCGCAGCACCGAACGCCCGAGGACATCGAACCAGAAATCGGTGACGGCGGCGGCCGCTTCGCTCATCAGCCCTTGTCGCTGCCAGGGCAGACCGAGCCAGAAGCCGCGGTTCTCGTCCTCGCCCTCCCTGAGCGAGATCAGGCCGACGAGTTGGCCGAGCTCGCTCTTCAGCCGCAGGCTCCAGTGCCATTCCGTGCCCTGTGCCATCGCTGGCAAGGCGACCTCATGCAGATAGGCGAGCGCGCCGTCGGGCGGGTAGGGCCAAGGCACCCGCCTGGTGAGATAGCGCACGATCTCCCAGCGCGGAAACAGCGCCTGGATCGCTGGTGCGTCATCGAGCGTCAGCGGCTTGAGAACCAGGCGGCGCGTTTCGAGGGCGGGGATGGCTTGCGTTGCTGTCGACATGGTCGTTCGCCGTTACGAGCGCGCTTGCCGCAGCGCGCGTGTCATGCGGGTGGAATCCCCCCAAGTCGATAGCCAGATCAGAATTTCGGTCACCATCGCAATGGCGGATTGCAGCATGGTCTGCAGCGAGTGTCTTGCTTCGCTGCCGAGCTGCATTTCGGCATGATGAAGATGCGCCAGCTCTTCCTCGCGGATGCTGTTGATGACGGCGTGGAGATCGGCGTCTCGGCCCTGTAGGAAATGCATTTGTTCATCGAGATGACGGTGTACGGTCTCTTCCACCGCTGCGGTGCAAACCCAAATCGCGCGTCGCCCCATCAATGCCGTCATCAAGCCGAGCAGCGAGCCGCCGAGACTCCACAGCTTCATGATCCGGCAGGGACGTGAACCGCGTGCCGGCATGGCCGCATAGAACCTGGCGCAATGGTCGATTTCGTCGGTGAGCATCTGCTGCAAAGCCGGGACGATGTCGGGCGTGAGCCGCTTCGCCACTGCGATCTKCGCGGAGTAGATGCGGATCGCGCCGTATTCCCCGGCATGGTTCACGCGCACGATCCGCTTGATCGTGAGAGCGTCGCGGGGTGAAGGGCTCTCCGGCGATATGGACATGTGATCGCGGGAGCTCAATGACGTTAGCATCTTGGACGTTAGCATCTTGCGGTTGGGGGGCGGCACGCTAAACCGGGGCCATGAACCTCGCAACGCGACCGCCCGTGCCAGAGGCTGCCGATCTCCTGGACTGGTACGATCGCCACCGCCGTGTCCTGCCTTGGCGGGCCTTGCCCGGCGAGAGGGCCGAACCCTATCGCGTCTGGGTCTCGGAGATCATGCTGCAGCAGACCACGATCGCGGCAGTGAAGCCCTATTTCGAACGGTTCATGGCACGGTTCCCGACGGTTGGAGCCCTTGCCGACGCGCCGAGCGAGGATGTCATGCAGGCCTGGGCCGGCCTCGGCTATTACTCGCGGGCTCGCAATCTGCATGCCTGCGCCAAGGCGGTCTCGGCGCTGCACGCGGGTCGCTTTCCCGATACCGAGGAAGGCCTGCGCGAACTGCCGGGCATCGGAACTTATACGGCAGGCGCTGTCGCAGCCATTGCCTTCAACCGGCCAGCGGTTGCGGTTGACGGCAATGTCGAGCGCGTCATGACCCGTCTCTTTGCAATCGAGGATGCTTTGCCGGGGGCCAAGCCCTTGATCAAGGAGCGCACCCTGGCCCTGTTGCCGTCGGAACGACCGGGCGATTACGCGCAGGCACTGATGGATCTCGGCGCCACGATCTGCACGCCGCGCTCGCCAGCCTGCGGCATTTGTCCGTGGCAGGCGCCGTGCGTCTCACGGGCGGCGGGGACACAGGAGACCTTTCCGCGGAAGGCGGCGAAGAAGACCGGGGCAACCCGCTACGGGGCTGCCTTCGTGCTGCTACGCGAGGATGGCGCGGTTCTGCTGCGGACGCGCCCGGCCAAGGGGCTGCTTGGAGGCATGGCGGAGGTGCCGACCGGCCAATGGAGCCCGGATTACCGCCTAGCTGACGCTTTGCAGGATGCTCCGCTTCCGGCGCAGTGGCGCAGGCTGGCAACGCCCATTCGCCATGTCTTCACCCATTTTCCGCTCGAGCTCACGGTCCTTGTCGCGCGTGCCCCGCGGGCGACGCCGGCGCCGCAAGGTTCCCGCTTCACTCCGTTGGCGCGGCTCCGTGACGAGCCGTTCCCGGCGGTCTTCCTGAAAGCGCTCGAGGCAGGGCTCGAGGCGCTCAGGCCGCTGCCATCTGCGCCCTGATCTCGCCGCGCAGTGAATCGAGCAGCGTCAGCCCTTCCGGGCGCTCGACATGCCAGAAGGTCCAGCCATTGCAGGCGGGTAACCCCTGGGCCAGCGCTCCGACCTTGTGGATCGAGCCGACAGCCGGGCCAAGCAACAGCGTGCCATCGGCCCGGATCGTCGCCTTGTGGCGGCGTTTCTCGTCGACGACACTCTCACCGGCCTTGACCAGCCCGGCCTCGACCAGGCTGAGGAAGGGCACGCGCGGTTCGCTGCGCTTCGAAGGCGCGGTGGAAAACGATTCGGGCGGCAATGGCTGGACAGCGGCGATGCGCTTGCGCGCCGCCTCGGCATAGACCGGGTCGCGTTCAAGGCCGATGAACCGCCGACCGAGAGCTTTCGCGACGGCACCCGTGGTGCCGGTGCCGAAGAACGGATCGAGGATTACGTCGCCGGGGTTGCTGGCCGAAAGCATGACGCGGGCCAGCAGGGCCTCCKGCTTTTGAGTCGGATGCACCTTGGCGCCGGACGCGTCCTTCAGACGTTCCTCGCCGGTGCAGAGCGGCAGATACCAGTCCGAGCGCATCTGCAGGTCGTCATTGCCGCCCTTCAACGCCTCGTAATGGAAGGTGTATTTCGAGCTTTCGCCGCGCGCGGCCCAGATCAGTGTTTCATGCGCGTTGGTGAAGCGCCGGCCGCGGAAGTTCGGCATCGGGTTGGCCTTGCGCCAGACGATGTCGTTCAGCATCCAGAAGCCGAGATCCTGCAGGATCGCGCCGACGCGGAAGATGTTGTGATAGGAGCCGATCACCCACATTGCGCCGTCCGGCTTCAGCACCCGCCGGCAGGCGGTCAGCCAGGCTCGCGTGAAGGCGTCATACTCGGCGAAGGAGGCGAACTTGTCCCAGTCGTCGTCGACGGCATCGACGAGGCTGTCGTCAGGCCTGCGGAGATCGCCGCCAAGCTGAAGATTGTAGGGTGGATCCGCGAAGACGAGGTCGACGCTTGCCGGAGGCAGGCGGTCGAGCGCGGCGATGCAGTCGCCGACGACGACCTGATCGAGCGGAAGATCAAATGAAAGGCTYGAAGCCTTCATCCGAGACTGCAGCGCAGGCCGTCCGGTACGCGAAACCTGAATCCGGACGGCGGCGCTGGCAGTCCCGGTACGCGAGGTACCCATGACGCCGAACCATTTACGCAACTTCAACAGTCGCGATCTTGGGGGAGTCAGGGTAAAAGCCGGGTTTCCGGGTTGAAAAAAATGCGTCTCGTTTTGGGGCTGCAGTTTTTGCCTAGTGCGTTGGCAAACCAGCTGAATCCGGATCGGGTGTTAAGAAACGGCTAACGTGTCGCGGGCATCGCACAACCGCTCAGCGCCGCCAGACGCCCTTGATCGGCGCGAAGGAAAAACGGTGCTCCGGGCACGGGCCGTGGGTCTGTATCGCGGCGCGATGCGCGGCCGTGCCATATCCGGCATGCCCGGCAAAACCATAGGCCGGATAATGCGTCGCCAGGCGCGCCATCATCCGGTCGCGGGTCACCTTTGCGATGATCGATGCGGCCGCAATCGAGGCCACGCTGCCGTCGCCCTTGATGATCGCATCGCAGGAGCAGGGCAGAGTGGGAGGGTCGTTGCCATCGACCAGCACATGCCGCGGCTGGACAGGCAGACCGGCAACCGCGCGCTTCATGGCGAGCAGCGTCGCCTGCCTGATGTTGAGCGCGTCGATCTCCTGCGCTGTGACGCTGCCGATCCCGATACCGAGCGCGGCTTTGGCGATCTCCCCGAACAGCGCTTCGCGCCTTGCRGCGCTGAGTTCCTTCGAATCGGCGAGGCCAGCCGGAATCAGGTCGGGGTCGAGAATGACGGCAGCCGCGACCACCGGCCCGGCCAGCGGCCCGCGTCCGACCTCGTCGACGCCGGCCAACGGCCAGAATCCTTGCTCAATTGCGTGCGTCTCGCGGCTGAAATCGGCGGCCATGCCCGGTCCAGGAAAGAAATCGTTGCCGGGCTTATGCCGGAAGGCCGTCGTCTAGAACAGGCTGAGCTGTGCCTTTTCCTTTTCCGGCTTCAGGAAGAGGTCGCTGCGCAACCGCAATCGCGTCGCGTTGAAGCCGAGCCGTTCGGCCGCCATTTCGAAGCGCCGCCCGATCATCCAGGCATAGGGACCGGAACCGACCTGACGCTGGCCCCAGGCCGAGTCGTAATCCTTGCCGCCGCGTGTCGAGCGGATCAGCGAAACGACATGGCGCAGCTTGTCTGGATGGTGGGTCAGCAGCCAGTCCTGGACGAGATCCTTCACCTCCAGCGGCAGCCGCAGCAGCACGTAACCGGCCTCGCGCGCCCCGGCGGCCTTGGCGGCGTCGAGGAGCTCCATACCGCGCGCGATCTTGGGATCGAGCGTCGTCACCGAGATCGCGACCTTGGCGAGGCCCTGCGCTGCCATCGGCGCCAGGATGTCGATGTCGCGCTGCACCAGTGCCGATTTCGTGACGATGCCGACCGGGTGGCGGAAGCGCGCCAGCACCTCCAGGATCGAGCGCATGATCCGCAGCTTCTTCTCGATCGGCTGATAGGCGTCGGTATTGGTGCCGATCGCAATGGTGCGCGGCTGGTAGGACGGTGCCGATAATTCCTTCTCGAGCAGCAGCGCGGCGTCGGGCTTGGCTGTCAGCTTGCTCTCGAAATCGAGCCCGGGCGAAAGCCCGAGATAGGCATGGCTCGGCCGCGCGAWACAGTAGACGCAGCCATGTTCGCAGCCGCGATAGGGGTTGATCGAGCGATCGAACGAAATATCCGGCGAATCATTCCGCGTGATGATCGTGCGCGCTTTCTCAATCGCGACTTCCGTCTTGAAGGCTGGTAATTCGCCGAGAGAGCCCCAGCCATCATCTTCGGCGACGCGCTGCTCGGTCTCGAAGCGTCCGCCTGGATTGATCGTTGCCCCGCGCCCGCGCCGTCGTTCCGGATCGATGCGGTGGCCGGCATAGGCGAGGGGCTCGGCCGGAGCGACACGCGCGGATGCCGACAGGGTTTCGCCGTCATGCCGCCTGAGCGGCTGGGCTGCGATCGGTCGCGAACTGGGTCTGGCTTGCTGCATGGCGCTGAGCCGTTCCTGAGAGGGCCGTAAGAATCGGCGTTTCCGTGACCATTAATGTGAACATATAGGGAACAAAATGCAAGTGGCGGGATTGCGGCATGTTGCGCTGCGCCATAATCAATGGGCCATGCTTACAGCCGTCATCAGGGCCGACGGACCGGCCAGAGCACTCGCTGCGACTTTTTCCGTGCTGATCCCGGCCGTTGCCGAAGGTTTCCTCGGCCATGCCGTGGTCGTCGATGCGGATGGTGAGGGGGAGGTGGAACGCCTCGCCGATGCGACGGGTGCGACCTATGTCAGGGCGGCCGTGCCTGAAAGCTGGCATGCCGGTGCCGCACAGGCGCGCGGCGATTGGCTGCTTCTGTTGAGCGCCGGGGACATCCTGCAGCCAAACTGGATTCAGGCGACCGAGCGCCATCTGCTGCTGGCGCCCGACAGGCCGGCCTTGTTGCCGCTGAGCGGGGTTGCTGCGGGGCTCAAGGAGCGCGCCGCGCTGTCATTCGGCCCGCGTCGGCTGCGGGCCGGCCTTGTGGTGCCGAAGGGACTGGTTCTGGCCGGGCGGCTGAATGCCGCGCCGCGGCGTCTCTCGGTGCGCCGGGAGCGTGCCGTATCCTGAGACGCAAGGGATCGGCCCGAAAGGTGGATCGCGGTATTCGGGGAAAGCCGACGCAACCCCAGAAGGTGAGATCGGACCGGATACGGGATCGGGTCCGATGATCTAAAGCTGGTTCGTCCGGAAGGTATCGCAGCTTTGCAGCGAGCCGGACTTGAAGCCGGTCGTGAACCAGCGTGTGCGTTGCGCCGACGAGCCGTGGGTGAAGGAATCGGGCACGGCCACGCCTTGCGAGGCTTGCTGCAGCCGGTCATCGCCGATCGCCGCCGCCGTCCGCATCGCCTCGTCGACATCGCCCTGGTCGATTCGGCCCATCGCCTGGACATTATGCGCCCAGACGCCGGCGAAGCAGTCCGCCTGCAGCTCGACCCGCACTGACAGCGCATTCGATTCGCGCTCCGAGATGCGCTGTCGCAGCTGGTTCACCTTGGGCAGGATACCGAGCAGGTTCTGGATGTGATGGCCGACCTCGTGGCCGATCACATAGGCATAGGCGAAGTCACCACCACCGCCGAGCTTGCGCTGCATCTCCTGGAAGAAGGAGAGGTCGAGATAGACCTTCTTGTCTTCGGGGCAATAGAACGGCCCCATCGCTGCCTGTGCCGTGCCGCACCCCGAGCGATCTATGCGCGAGAACAGCACGAGCTTCGGCGGTTCGTAGCGGCGGTTCGCCTGCTGCGGCAGGATCTTGGTCCAGATATCTTCGTTCTGCGCCAGCACCGCCGAAACGAAGCGGCCCATTTCATCCTGCGGCGGGCCTGAGGCCGGGCGGCTCTCCTGGGTCGGAGCACTGCGCCCGACCCCGAGCATTTCGGCGCCACCGATCAGGATGCGCGGATCGATCCCGAGCGCCCAGCCGACAAGGCCGAGCACGACCATGGTTCCGATGSCGACACCGCCGCGCCCGCCGGGAAGCCCCGCGAAGCCGCCGCCGCCATTGCGCCTGTCCTCGAGATTCTCGGACTGGCGATAATCTTCCCAACGCATGGCGGAGTCCCCGTCTAGTCCCGAGCAATCTCGTGGAGAGAGGCCCGGAACTCAAGCTATTCGTCAACCGGCTCGCGCGCGGGTGGTTCCCCAGGTTCTTCCTGCTACCTCAGTGATAGCCGCTGTCGGCCCTCACCTTGCCGCGGAAGGTCCAGTAGACGAAGGCCGTGTAGAACAGGATCATCGGCAGCAGGAAGCAGACGCCGATCAGGACGAAGATATGGGAGGACGGCGCTGCGGCCACATCCCAGATCGTCAGGCTCGGGGGCACCAGATAGGGATAGTTCGAGATCGCGAGTCCCAGGAAGCAGAGCAGGAAGATCGCGATGGTGAAGGCAAAGGGCGTGAATTCGTGCTGCCCGTGCAGCCGCTTCCAGACCATATAGCCGCAGAACGCCGTCAGGACCGGGAATGGCCAGAGCAGCAGCAGGTTGGACGGCGTGAACCAGCGCGCGGCGATGCGCGGATGTGCGTAGGGCGTCCACAGCGAGACGATCACCGCGAAAGCCATCAGACCGAGCAGCAGCCATTTCGCCTGGTGCCGTGCCCTGTCCGCGACGGCACCTTCCGTCTTGAAAACGAGCCAGGTCGCGCCGAGCAGCGCGTAGCCGACGACGACGCCGACCCCGCACATCACCGAGAACGGCGTCAGCCAGTCGAAGGGGCCGCCGGCAAACTCGCGGTTGCTCACGGTGATGCCCTGGATCAAGCCACCGAGCACGAGGCCCTGAGCGAAGGCCGCAAGGGTCGAGCCGAGCCAGAAGGCAATGTCCCATTTCCTGTGATGCGGCTTGGCGACCCAGCGGAATTCGAAGGCGACCCCGCGGAAGATCAGCGCCAGCAGCATCAGGATGATCGGTGTGTAGAAGGCCGGCATGATGATGGCGTAGGCGGTTGGAAAGGCGACCCAGAGGCCGCCGCCGCCGAGCACGAGCCAGGTTTCGTTACCATCCCAGAAGGGCGCGACCGAGTTCATCATCTGGTCGCGTTCGCCCTCGTCCCTGGTCGTCGGGAAGAGGATCGCGATGCCGAGGTCGAAACCGTCGAGCACGACATAGAGCATCACGGCCGTGCCGATCAGGACGGCCCAGATGACGGGGAGATACCATTCCATCTCAGCTCTCCCCTCAATTCGCCGGCTGGATCTTGTCGTCGCCGGGATGCCCGTCGCCGAACAGCACGGAGGCGTCATCCTGCGTCGCCTTGAGCGTCCGCTTCGAAGGCTGCTCCGGTGGGTCCGTGGCGAGGAGAGCGTCGGGGCCCTTGTCGATCAACCGGTTCATCAGCAGGATCCCGGCCGCAAAGACCACGGAATAGACGCAGACGAAGAGCGCGAGCGAGATTGCGACCTGCATCGCCGTCACCGGCGAGACGGAGTCGACCGAACGCAGCACACCCGTTGCGAGCCAGGGCTGGCGCCCGACCTCGGTCACGAACCAGCCGGCGAGGATGGCGACGAAACCGAGTGGCCAGGTGTATTGCGCCAGCCAGAGCCAACGTCGTGCTTCGAACACCTTGCCACGTGACCAGAGATAGGCACCGAGCCAACCGAAGCCGATCATCAGGAAGCCGATGCCGACCATCAGCCGGAAGGCGAAGAAGGGAATCTTGACGGACGGCCGGTCCTGCGGCGCGAAATCATTCAGGCCGGGAAAGAGAGCGCTCATGCTGCCATGGGTCACGAGGCTGGCGAGCCCGGGAATCGCGATTTCGTAGCGGTTGATGCCGGCCTTCTCGTCGGGCCAGGCGAAGAGAACCAGAGCGCCGGGCTTCGACGAATCCCAATGCGCTTCGATCGCTGCGAGCTTCGCCGGCTGGTATTTCGCCGTGTCCTCGCCGTGCTGGTGGCCGATGACGGCCTGGATCGGAGCCGTCAGGGCGATCATCAGGATCGCCATTCGCACCATCGTCCTAGCAGGCTCGATGCTCGTCCCGGCCAGGAGATGGCGCGCTCCCGTCGCCAGCACCACAAAGGCGGTGGTCAGATAGGCCGCCGTCATCATGTGCATGAAGCGCAAGGGGAAGGTCGGATTGAAGATGATCTGCAGCCAGTCGACCGGATAGGCGATGCCGTCGCGCATCTCGTGGCCGGTCGGATACTGCATCCAGCTATTGGCCGAGAGAATCCAGAACCCCGACAAGGCCGTTCCGGCGGCGACGATCACCGCGGACAGGAAATGCAGCCAGGGCGGGACGCGCTTCCAGCCGAACAGCATGACGCCCAGGAAGGAGGCCTCGAGGAAGAAGGCGCTCAGCACCTCGTAGCCGATCAGCGGACCGATGACGTTGCCGACCACCGTCGAGAACCGGCTCCAGTTCGTGCCGAACTGGTAGGACAGCACGATTCCCGAAACGACGCCCATCGCGAAGGAGACCGCAAAGATCTTGGTCCAGAACCGGGCGAGCAGATGAAACTTGTCGTCGCCGGTCTTCAGCCAGAGGCCGAGCAATGTCGCGATATAGGCGGAAAGCCCGATCGTGAAGGCGGGGAAGACGATGTGAAAGGAAACCGTGAAAGCAAATTGAATACGCGAAAGCAGAAATGCGTCGATTTCCATCGCAAGGCTCCGGCCGGCACGCCGCACGAGCGGCTTGAAACGACTCTGCCCGCACAGCATCGTCGCTGCGGGGCAACTTAGTCAAATCCGAAACTGCGCGAGGGGCCGGATTGTCGCAGAGGCAGGGCTGCGTTGTCGCAGGCGAATACTTTAGCTGGCTGCGTCGAGTGCTGTCCTGAGCGCCCGCATGTCGCGCCAGGCGAGGCGTTTCTGCAGGGGCTGGCGCAACAGATAGGCGGGGTGAAGCGTGGCGAGGGCGCGGATGCGCCGGGTGCCCATATCGTACTCGGTCCACTTGCCGCGCGAGGCGAGGATGCCGGTGAAGCCGAGCAGGCCCTGGGCAGAGGGGCCGCCGATACAGACGAGGATGTCGGGATTGGCGAGTTCGATCTGCCGTTGAATGAAGGGCAGGCAGATCGCGACCTCCTGCGGCGTCGGCGTGCGGTTGCCGGGCGGACGCCAGGGCAGAAGATTGGCGATGTAGACATGTTCCTGCCGGTTGAGGCCGATGGCCGCCAGCATCCGGTCGAGCAACTGGCCGGAGCGCCCGACGAAGGGCAGGCCGAGCCTGTCTTCATCGGCGCCGGGGGCCTCCCCGACGAACATCACGCGCCCCTCCGGATTGCCGTCGGCGAAGACGAGATTCTTCGCGGTGGCCTTGAGCGCGCAGCCCTCGAAGCTGGCCAGTGCCACCTTCAATTCGTCGAGCGTCTTCGCCTGCCCGGCCAGCAGGCGCGCGCTCTGCATGGCCTCGTCGGGCGCCGTCGCGTCGGCCGCGATGACGCGCGCGGCAGGAACCGCACGCAGAGGATTGCGGCGTGCTGCAGCCTGCGTGGCGGCTGCCTCGGCGGCCTGTGCGGATTCGGCGAAATGGTCATGCGGCGTCTCGTCGAGCATCTCGGTGACGCCCATCTCGGCGTACCAGGCAATGAGTTCGACGGGATCGTGGCCAGCAGGGATCATCCCGGCGTCTTAGCACGGTCCGGCGCGGCTTCGCGACACCTGTCGGGCGGCTGTCCCGGCTCCGCGTGCTCGCCGGAGCGGTCAAACGCGGTTGCAAATTGGAACGTGGGCTCGGATAGAGGGGTTCCAATCTGGTTTCGGTTTGGCTTGAGCCAGAGAGTGTGATCGTTCATATGTAAACTATCGCTGTCAAGGCGAAAGTTGCTGGCGGAGGGCAGGATGGAACTCGAGGAAGCGCAAAGCACCCCGCGCGAGAGCATGGACTATGACGTCGTCATCGTCGGCGCAGGTCCCGCTGGTCTCGCAGCCGCCATTCGCCTGAAGCAGCTCGACGAGGCCATCTCGGTGGTCGTGGTCGAGAAGGGGGCGGAGGTCGGCGCCCATATCCTCTCGGGCGCGGTTATCGATCCGATTGGTCTCGACGCGCTGTTGCCTCACTGGCGCCAGGACGAGGCACGCCCGCTGACCACGGAAGTCAGCGAGGACATCTTCTATTTCCTGACCGAGCCGAACGGAATCCGGCTGCCGAATTTCGGCATGCCGAAGCTGATGAACAATCACGGCAATTTCGTCGGCTCGCTCGGGCTGGTGACGCGCTATCTGGCGACCCGCGCCGAGGCGCTGGGTGTCGAGATCTATCCAGGCTTCGCGGCCGCTGAGCTTCTCTTCGATGAGAAGGGCGCCGTCACTGGTGTCGCCACGGGCGACATGGGGATCGCCAAGGACGGCACGGTCTCCGAACGCTTCACCCGCGGCATGGAGCTGCGCGGGCGCTATACGCTGCTCGGCGAAGGAGCGCGCGGCTCGCTGTCCAAGATCGCGATCCAGCGCTTTGGTCTCGACAAGGATCGTGAGCCCCAGAAATACGGCATCGGCCTCAAGGAGATCTGGCAGGTCAAGCCGGAGAAGTTCCACAAGGGCCGGGTGCAGCACTCCTTCGGCTGGCCGCTCGACGGCAAGACCGGTGGCGGCTCGTTCCTCTATCATTTCGACGACAATCTCGTCACCGTCGGCTTCGTCGTGCATCTCAACTACGAGAACCCGACACTCTCGCCCTTCGACGAGTTCCAGCGCTTCAAGACGCACCCGATGATCCGGGACGTCTTCGAGGGCGGCAAGCGCCTGTCCTACGGCGCGCGCGCCATCACCGAAGGTGGCTGGCAATCCGTGCCGAAACTCAGCTTCCCGGGCGGGGCATTGGTCGGCTGCGCGGCCGGCTTCGTCAACGTGCCGCGCATCAAGGGCAGCCACAACGCGATCCTGTCCGGAATGCTGGCGGCCGAGCATCTCGTGCCGGCGCTGGCGGCGGGACGCGCGCATGACGAAGTCAGCGAGATCGAAACCAGCTGGCGCGCGTCTCCGATCGGCCGCGACCTCAAGCCGGTCCGCAACGTCAAGCCGCTCTGGTCGAAATTCGGGACGATCGGCGGTGTGGTGCTCGGCGGCATCGACATGTGGCTGAACCAGCTCTTCGGCTGGTCGCCTTTCGGCACGCTCAAGCATGGCAAGCCGGATTACGCGACGCTGAAGCCACTGAGCGAGGTGACGCCGATCACCTATCCCAAGCCGGACGGCAAGCTCTCCTTCGACAAGCTGTCGTCGGTGTTCCTGTCCTCGACCAATCACGAGGAAGACCAGCCCGCCCATCTGAAGCTGACCGACCCCGCCATTCCTGTGGCGAAGAATCTGCCACTCTATGGCGAGCCCGCCCGGCTCTATTGCCCGGCCGGCGTCTACGAGATCGTCTACAAGGACAACGAGACGAAGAGCGATCCGCGCTTCGTCATCAACGCGCAGAACTGCGTGCACTGCAAGACATGCGACATCAAGGATCCCGCCCAGAACATCACCTGGGTAGTGCCTGAGGGCGGCGGTGGCCCGGGCTACTCGAACATGTGATGAGCCGGCGACGGTGACCGGTGCGATAAGGAGGCCGCGCCCTGCCAGGGCGGCGGCTTGTCCTGCCGAAATGGTCACTTGGCCCCGGCGAGGTGCGGTCGATCATCGCGGCGACCGAGCGAACGATCGTCTCCCTGGGATGATCCTGGGCGAATCGTCGCCACAGAGCCGAGAGATGCAGCTGCAATGGTGATGGCGTGCCGATCTGCAGCGTGACGTGATTGAATTTGTGCGCTGCACGACGTGATTGCAGTGGTTGTTGCATCCTTGCTACGGAGGCGATCTGCGCCGGCTTTGCGGCTTGCCGGGGCGCCCGGAAACGGCCATCTTGCGCGCCTATGCGAAGCGGTCACGGTCGCGCTGAATGGACCCAGCCCCTGTGCCACACGAGGCAGCGGACCGAGGGAGAATAGCAGTCGTGACGTTTCGAATGAACGGCCGAGGGGCCGGCGCGACATTGGCCTTGGCCTTGTTTGTCGCGCTTCATGCCGGGGCCGCTGCGCAGGCCACCACGCAAGCCAATACGCCGACCCGCACCACCGAGCCGCTTGAGCCTGCCGAAAGCCTTGAAGGCAACTATCTGGCCGCGATCGTGGCCGGTGCCGGCCGAGACCWTGGCGCGGCCTCGGTCTTCCTGCGGGAGGCGATCAAGGGCGATCCGAAGAACAACGATCTGCTGGAGCGTGGTTTCGTCGCCTTCCTGGCCGATGGCTCCATGGATGACGCGTTCCGCGCCGCCGAGAAGCTGGTGCAGCGCGACCCGAGCAACGGGCTGGCGCAGCTCGCGATCGGCATTCGCGCCATCAAGCAGAAACAGTATCAGACGGCGCGCAATCACCTGCAGCGCGGCGGGCGCGGGCGTTCCGCCGACATCACGGCGACCTTGCTGTCCGCATGGTCCTATGCCGGCTCCGGCCAGACCAACCGCGCGCTCGAGACGCTCGAGCGGCTCAAGGGCGAGCCTTCCTACAATCTCTTCCGCGACTATCATGCCGGCCTGATCCTCGATATCGCCGGCCGCAAGGCGGATTCCGAGCGCAGGCTCAAGGCGGCCTATGAGGCCGAGAAGACGACGCTGCGTCTCGTCGATCTCTGGGCTCGCTTCCAGACCCGCTCCGGCGATTTCGAAGGAGCTGCGGCAACCTATGGCGCCTTCGACAGGCTCCTGCCGAATCACCCCATCGTGCGTGACGGATTGACCCGGGTCGCCGCCAAGGAGCCGCTTGCCCGCTCGGTCGCTACGGCGCAGCAGGGTGCAGCCGAAGTGCTCTACGGCCTCGCCAGCGCGGGGAACCGCCAGGGAGACGAGGCCGCTGCACTGCTCTATCTCAGGCTCGCCCTCTATCTCGACCCCAATCACGATCTCGCCGTCCTGACGCTCGGCGACATCCTGGAGCGGGCCAAGCAGCTCGATGATGCGGTGACGGTCTACAACCGCATGCCGCCGGGTTCGCCGCTGGCCTCCAATGCCGAGATCCAGTCCGGTCTGGCGCTGGAAGCGCTTGGCAAGTCGGACGAGGCGGTGAAGCATCTCGAAGCGCTGATCGCAGCGCGTCCTGACGATGTCGACGCGCTCTCGGCGCTCGGCAATGTCTACCGCTCACGCAAGCGCTTCGCCGAGGCTGCCGACACCTATGACAAGGCGATCGCGAAGCTCGCTTCGCCGGGCCGCTCGAACTGGGACCTTTATTACTTCCGTGGCATTGCCCGCGAGCGCATCAAGCGCTGGGCGGAGGCCGAGGAGGATCTGCGCAAGGCCCTCGAACTGATGCCGGAGGCGCTGGGGCGCGAGCGGGCGCTGGTGCTCAACTATCTCGGCTATTCCCTGGTCGATCAGCATCTCAAGCTCGATGAAGCGCTGGGCATGCTGCGCCGGGCCGTCGAACTGCGCCCGCGTGACGGCTACATCACCGATTCGCTCGGCTGGGCTTACTACCGGCTCGGCCGCTATACCGAGGCGACCCGCGAACTCGAGCGCGCGATGGAGCTGCGGCCCTCCGATCCGGTGATCAACGATCATCTCGGCGATGTCTATTGGCGCGTCGACCGCAAGCTGGAGGCGGTCTTTCAGTGGAACGCCGCCCGCGATCTCAGCCCGGAGCCCGAGGATCTGGTCAAGATCAAGCACAAGATCGAGAAGGGGCTGGAGGAGGCCCCGTCGGCCAATGCCGCCGAGCCGAAGGCGGATGGCGGCTGACCGATGCATTGTGATGCGGTGACGGACCTCGCGTGCCTGTTGCGCTGACGACCCGCGCTCGCGCCAAGGTCAATCTCGATCTGAAAATCCTCGGCCGTCGCGCCGATGGCTATCACGAGCTGAAGAGCCTCGTCGCCTTCGCCAGTGTCGGTGATTCGCTGGCGCTGGAACCGGCTTCAGGCCTCGGCCTGACGATCGGCGGTCCGCAAGGCACCAGTCTTGTCGCGGATGATGGGAATCTGGTTCTCCGTGCGGTGCAGGCGCTGGCAGACGAGCTCCCCGGACTGCGAACCGGACATTTCCACCTCGTCAAGCGTCTGCCGGTCGCCTCCGGCATTGGCGGAGGCTCGGCTGACGCAGCAGCAACCTYGCGTCTGCTGGCAGGGCTGAACGGGCTCTCGCCTGCCTCGCCTCAGCTGCAGCGCGCCGCCATCAGGGTTGGCGCCGATGTCCTGGTCTGCCTCGAGTCGCGCGCTCGCATCATGGCCGGGATTGGCGAGCGCCTCGGCCCCGCACTGTGCCTGCCGCCGCTCTTCGCCATTCTGGTCAACCCGAATGTCGCCGTCGGCACCGCAGACGTTTTCCGTACGCTCGGACTTGCGCAGGGGCAATCTTGCCCGGCCGCAGTGGAATCGGGCATCGGTGCGGCGGAGCGCTTCGCTGCTGCCCCGGACCTGCTTGCGGCGCTGCATCGGACCGGCAACGATCTCGAAGCCCCGGCGGCTCAKGTCGCGCCGATCATCACCGACGTCCTGCAGCGGCTGTCCCGGCTGCCGGGTTACCGGCTCGGCAGAATGTCAGGCTCGGGCGCGACCTGCTTTGCCCTGTTCGACGATTGCCGGCAGAGCGCTGCCGCTGCGAAGCTGCTGGCGGATGAGCGGCCGGATTGGTGGATCAAGCCGACCCTGCTGAGATGAGGTCCGCGGGCTGCTCAGTGCGCCCGCGCCACGCTCAGTGCGCCCGCGCCACGCAGAAATCGACTGTCTCGTTCAGCGCCTGCTTCATCGGCGATGAGGGGAAGAGGCCGAGCGCATCCTTCGCCATCTTGGCGTAGTGCTGGGCCCGCTCGATCGTATCGTCGAGGGCACGGTGACGGCGCATGATCGCTTGCGCCTCCTCGAGATCGCCGTCCTTGATCTCGCCATCCTGCAGCGTGCGGCGCCAGAAGGCGCGTTCGGTCTCGTCGCCGCGCCGGAAGGAGAGCACGACCGGCAGGGTGATCTTGCCCTCGCGGAAATCGTCGCCGGTGTTCTTGCCGAGTTTGTTCGCGACGCCGCCGTAGTCGAGCGCGTCGTCGATGAGCTGGAAGGCGATGCCGAGATTGAGCCCATAGCTGCGGCAGGCGGCAGCATCGGCCTTGGGTGATTCGGCGATCACCGGCCCGACTTCGCAGGCCGCCGCGAACAGCTCCGCGGTCTTGCCGCGGATGACGGCGAGGTACTCGTCCTCGGTCGTGGCGGTGTTCTTGGCCGCGGCGAGCTGCATCACCTCGCCTTCGGCGATGACGGCGGCTGCGGTGGAGAGAATATCGAGCGCGCGGAGCGAGCCGACCTCGACCATCATCTTGAAGGCCTGTCCGAGCAGGAAGTCACCGACCAGCACGCTCGCTTCATTGCCCCAGACCATGCGGGCCGCGAGCTTGCCGCGGCGCATGTCGCTCTCGTCGACGACGTCGTCATGAAGCAGCGTTGCGGTGTGCATGAACTCGACGCTGGCCGCGAGCTTGACATGACCCTCGCCCCGATAGCCGCAGAGCGCGGCCGTGGCGAGCGTCAGCATCGGCCGCAGGCGCTTGCCGCCCGACGAGATCAGGTGGTTGGCGACCTCGGGGATCATGGTGACGTCCGAGCCGGTGCGCGACAGGATCATCGCATTGACGCGCTCCATGTCGGTGCGTGTCAGGCCGACGAGACCCTCGATACTGGCCTGTCCCTGTTCCTTGTCCTCGAAGGGTACGACGACGCCCACGCTGCTCACTCCGGCCGATTTCAGCTTTGTTGCATTGCCACAACCGTTGCATGGGTGGCCAGCCCCCGCAATCGCACTTTGACGCCGCACCCGCGAGTCCAGGGCCGAAAATGGCTTGCGCGCAGACCCTGCCTTCGTCTCCATGACACAATGCACGAACTCGTCCGTACCAATGACCTTGTCCTGCTTGGCGCCATCGAGGCGCTGCTCGCATCCGCCAATCTCGATTGTCTGATCGCCGACCAGCACATGAGCGCGCTTGAGGGCATGACCGGAGCCTTCCAGAGGCGCCTGCTCGTGCGCGAGGTGGATCGCCGAAGGGCCCGCGCGCTTTTGATCGAGGCGGGGTTCGGCGCCGAGCTGCGCGATGAGTGATTCGGAGACGGATCTCGGCGAGATCGTCGAGGATCGATTGCTCGATGGCCGTCTGATTCTTCGTCAGCCGAAGAAGGGGCATCGTGCCGGCACGGACGCGATTCTGCTCGCTGCGGCGTTGTCGGAAGACGAAACAGGCCCGCTGGCCGATTTCGGCGCTGGCGTCGGGACGGTCGGTCTGGCCGCGGCGATGCTTCGGCCGGAGCTGACGGTCACGCTGATCGAGCGGYATCCCCGCCTTGCGGCGCTGGCCGAGCAGAACATCGTCCTGAACGGCTTCGGCGATCGGGTCAGGCTCGTTGCGGCCGATGTCGGGGCCGGTGCCGAAGCCAGCCTTGTGCCAGCAGGTTTCGCCTGCGTGGCAATGAACCCGCCCTTCTTTGCAGACGATACGGTGAAGGCGTCGCCAGTGAGCAACCGGCGAACGGCGCATGTCGCCGATCAGCCGTTCGAAATCTGGTTGAAGGCAGCGCGCCGGCTGCTCAAGCCGCGCGGACGCGTCGCGATCATTCATCGGGCCGAGGCGCTGGGGGCTATTCTGAATGGGCTGGAAACCGGCTTTGGTGGCGTGGCCATCCGCCCCGTGCACGCCTCGGCCGACCGGCCGGCGATTCGCATCATCGTCACGGCGACGCTGAACAGCAGAAAGCCGGCAGCGCTGCTGCCGGCCTTTGTCTTGAACGGGCCTGATGGCCGCTTCACCGAACTCAGCGAAGCGGTTCACCGTGGCCGGGCACTGCTCGGCTAAAGCATCGGCCCGAAAAGTGGATTGCGGTTTTCGGGAAAGCCGATGCGAACACAGAAGGTTAGATGATCGGCCCGAAAAGTGGATTGCGGTTTTCGGGAAAGCCGATGCGAACATAGAAGGTTAGATCACCGGCCCGAAAAGTGGATCACCGCTCTCGGGAAAGCCGATGCAATCACGGACGGTGAGATCAGCGGCAGATCCGCTGCTGCTGCACGACCCAGCGCCAGCCATCCCAATAACGGAACGGGCGGAAAAAGCAGCGCGGGCGGTAATACGGACCGCCATAGCCGTAATAGGGCTGCGGACCGCCATAATAGGGCCGACCGTAATAGGGGCGCKGGCCCCAACCCGGGCCATAGCCGTACTGGACCTGCTCGTAGCCATGATCCGCCTGCGCGGCTGCACTCAAGCCGAGGGTGACGACCTGGGCCGAGGCCGGGGCGCTGGCGATGACGCCGCCGCCGAGGCTGACCGCTGCCGCGACACCGAGAAAAGCTTTGCGAAGCATGGCGTGGATTCTCTCCCCTGCCGGTCGAACACCAATTCGGTGAAGATGCTAACGCTCAAAAACTGAACGGCGCGACACCGCGCCGTTCAGCTATCCTTCATCGGACCGCCACATGGCAGCCACAATTCACGCCGCGATCAGCGGCAGACGCGCACCGAACGCATCACCCAGCGATAGCCGTTCCAGACGCGGCGGTTACTGTAGAAGCAGCGCGGACGATAGACCGGGCGGCCGTAATACGGGCGGCGCGGGCCATAATAGGGACGCGGGCCATAGTACTGCGCCTGCTGGACCAGATCAGTCGGAGCCTGCGTCGTCTGCATCGTGCCGGTGCTGACCGGTGCGGCCGTTGCGGGGGCGACGGTGAAGGCCGCGAACATGAGGGTGAGCGCTCCGAAGAGAGCGGCAATGAAACGTGATGACAGCATTAAGCTACTCCTGCTGGCTGACGCCGCCGGCCCGTCTCGAGCGCTCGCCCCGAACGCCGCGGACTGTACGGTTGCTGCGGAGATTATCCCGCCGATCATGAACGAATGCTGTCCGCGTCGGTTCCATGGTCATGCGCGGAATGCTTGACCGCGCGCCGTGGCTGCCCCTAAGCACGCCGCTATTCTTAGATTGTCTGGAAGGCTCAAGCTCTTGGCCGGTGCTCCCGTCTCC
Organism: Allobosea sp. P1_A7; assembly: GCF_056406775.1. NCBI lineage: Bacteria > Pseudomonadati > Pseudomonadota > Alphaproteobacteria > Hyphomicrobiales > Alloboseaceae > Allobosea > Allobosea sp. P1_A7. The sequence goes on along the minus strand of NZ_JBFTZN010000066.1, from coordinate 10,900 downwards.
GATCCGATGAACCCGACCCGCTCGTTCCAGGGCCTGCTGCTGACCTTGCAGCGCTTCTGGGCGGAGCGCGGTTGCGTCGTCCTGCAGCCCTACGACATGGAAGTCGGCGCCGGTACGTTCCACCCGGCGACGACGCTGCGCGCGCTCGGTCCCAAGCCCTGGAAGGCTGCCTATGTCCAGCCTTCGCGTCGGCCGAAGGACGGCCGCTATGGCGAGAACCCCAACCGCCTGCAGCATTATTACCAGTTCCAGGTCATTCTGAAGCCATCGCCGCCGGATCTGCAGCAGCTCTATCTCGACTCGCTCCAGGCCATTGGCGTCGACATGGGGCTCCACGATATCCGCTTCGTCGAGGACGATTGGGAGAGCCCGACACTGGGCGCCTGGGGGCTCGGCTGGGAGTGCTGGTGCGACGGCATGGAGGTGAGTCAGTTCACCTATTTCCAGCAGGTCGCCGGCGTCGAATGCGCGCCTGTCGCGGGAGAGCTGACCTATGGGCTCGAACGTCTCGCCTGCTATCTGCAGGGCGTCGACCGCATCATGGATCTGAATTTCAACGGGCTCGAGGGTGAGGATCGCGTCAGCTACGGCGATGTCTTCCTCCAGGCCGAGCAGGAATTCTCGCGCTATAATTTCGAACATGCCGACACGGCGATGCTGTTCCGCCACTTCAACGATGCCGAGGCCGAGTGCCGGGCGCTGCTCGCCGCGGGCGAAGCCGGGGAGGGAGCCAATGATCCGCGCCACTCGCTGGCGCTGCCGGCCTATGACCAGTGCATCAAGGCCAGCCACATGTTCAACCTGCTCGATGCGCGCGGGGTGATCTCGGTCACCGAGCGCCAGAGCTACATCCTGCGCGTGCGTGAACTGTCCAAGGCCTGCGGTGCGGCCTGGCTGAAGACCGCCGGCGGGGGAGCGAACTGATGCCCGATCTCCTGCTCGAACTCTTCTCGGAAGAGATTCCCGCCCGCATGCAGCGCAAGGCGGCGGAAGACCTCAAGAAGCTCGTCACCGATGAGTTGGTCGAACGCGGCCTCGTCTATGAGGGCGCCAGGGCCTTTGCGACGCCGCGCCGCCTCGCCTTGCACATCGCTGAACTGCCGGTGCGCGGCCGCGATATCCGCGAGGAGCGCAAGGGGCCGCGCGTGGGCGCGCCCGACGCCGCCGTCCAAGGGTTCCTGAAGGCGGCAGGGCTTGCCTCGCTCGACCAGGCGACCATCGTCAGCGACCCCAAGAAGGGCGATTCCTACGTCGCCATCATCGAGAAGCCGGGGCAGGAGACGGTCGCCGCCATCGCCGAGATCGTCCCGCAGGTGATTCGCAGCTTTCCCTGGCCGAAATCGATGCGCTGGGGCAAAGCCTCCGCCGCCGGCGCCAGCCTGCGCTGGGTGCGCCCGCTCCACTCGATCCTCTGCACCTTCGGGCCGGAGACCGAGGAGCCCGAGGTGGTCCGGTTCGAGGTCGACGGCATTGCCTCCGGCAACACGACCTATGGCCACCGCTTCCATGCGCCTCAGGCCATAACAGTCAGGCGTTTCGACGATTATGTCGCGCATCTGGAAAAGGCGAAGGTCGTGCTCGATGCCGACCGGCGCAAGGAAATCATCCTCACCGACGCCCGGAACCTCGCCTTCGCGCAGGGGCTGGACCTCGTCGAGGATGAAGGCCTGCTCGAGGAGGTCGCCGGCCTCGTCGAATGGCCGGTCGTGCTGATGGGCGCCTTCGAGGAGCGCTTCCTCGAGATTCCGGGCGAGGCGATCCGCGCCACGATCCGCGCCAACCAGAAATGCTTCGTGCTGCGTGACCCGGTGACGGGCGCGCTCGCCAACAAGTTCATCCTTGTCTCGAACCTGAACGCCAGCGATGGCGGCAGCGCAATCGTCGCCGGCAATGGCCGCGTCGTGCGTGCGCGCCTCTCGGACGCGGCCTATTTCTTCGCGACCGACAAGGGCTCACTGCCCGATCTCGACACGTTCAGGGAGAGTGCCGGGACACTTGGCCTCGACCTCGCCAAGCCGCTCGACCAGCGCATGGCCAAGCTTGATAAGCTCGGCGTCGTCTTCCACGCCAAGCTTGGGACGCAGGGCGCGCGCGTGCAGCGCATCGCGGCGCTGGCTCGCGAGCTGGCGCCGCTCGTCGGTGCCGATCCCGCTCTCGCCGAACGCGCGGCGAAACTCGCCAAGGCCGATCTGCCGACCGAGATGGTCGGCGAGTTCCCGGAATTGCAGGGGCTGATGGGCCGGAAATATGCCGAGCTGCAGGGCGAGAACGCTTCTGTCGCCGCAGCGATCGAAGAGCACTACAAGCCGCTCGGCCCCTCCGATCGCGTGCCGACGGATCCGGTCTCCGTTGCCGTGGCGCTGGCCGACAAGCTCGATACGCTGGTCGGCTTCTGGGCCATCGACGAGAAGCCGACCGGGAGCAAGGATCCCTATGCGCTGCGCCGCGCGGCGCTGGGCGTGATCAGGCTGGTTGTCGAGAATGGGGTCAGGCTCTCGCTCGCCGATCTGGCCAGGGATCCAGACCTCGTCTCTTTCTTCCATGACCGCTTGAAGGTCGTGCTGCGCGATGCCGGGGCGCGGCATGACCTGGTCGATGCCGTGCTGGGCGAAGGCGCATCGAACAGCGACGATCTCCTGCTCATCACCCGCCGCGTCGACGCGCTCAGCCGCTTCCTCGACACCGAAGACGGCGTGAACCTGCTCAGCGGTTATCGCCGTGCGGCGAATATCCTCAAGGCCGAGGAGAAGAAGGACGGCGAGGGCGCTTTTGCCGCTGCCGCCGATCTCCAGCTCATCGCCGATGCCGGGCTGATCGAAGAGAAGGGGCTCGCCGTTGCACTGGCCCAGGCAACGCCGAAGGCCGAGGCTGCCGTCGCCAAGGAGGATTTCGAGAGTGCGATGGCTGCGCTGGCCGAGCTCAGGCCCGCGGTCGATGCCTTCTTCGACAAGGTTACGGTCAACGATCCCGATCCGGCCCTGCGCGCCAACCGCCTCAAGCTGCTCAACCAGCTGCGTGAGGCGACGCGCGCCGTGGCGGATTTCTCGCGGATCGCAGGCTAGCGCGCCACGGCGCCTTGCGGCGAGCATCCGCGCCTCGCGACAGGCATGGTCGGGTCAGGCCCGATTATGCCGAAAATGGCGGTGAAAGCTCGGGATAAGCGGGCGCTCGGCCCCTGAAACGGAACCAATTCCCATCCTGCGACGTTCTGTCCTGCAGAGAAACCGTGCCGCGAACGCCTCGCGCACGGCCTCCGGGGGGCCGGCAAGCGGCCGCGATAAAGGATGTGGGCTATGGGTCTGAGTATTCTGATTTCGCTTCTGATCACGATTCTGGTGATCGGTCTGGTGCTCTATCTCGTGCGCATGCTGCCGCTCGATGCCCAGATCAAGAACATCGTCCAGATCATCGTCATCATCATCGGCATCATCTCGCTGCTGCGCTATCTCGCGGTTTTCTGAGCGCCAGCGCGGGTCGATTGACGTGCGCTGAGCACTGATCCACTCTCCTATCGGTCAAAAGGGCCCGGACGACTCCGTCATGGGCCCTTTTCCGATTCGAGAGCGTCGCGATGAATTCGCAGAACCGGACCACCCATATCCGCCTGACGWCGCATCCCGAGCCTGGCAGTGCGGCGACGCGCTTCCCGATCCGATGGGGTGCGGAAACCGCCGTCGAGCGCGGCCCGGTCATTGCCTCGACCACCAACCCGGCTGACCGCAACGTCATAGGAGCCCATGGCGGCTCCTACTCGGTCTATCGTGCGCTTGCGATCTCGGCGCGCGCCATGAATCCGTCGCAGCGCCCGGACCTGACGAACACGCAGCCGACCACTGACATTCTGCCGCAGCCGCAATGGGCTGAACCCGGCAAGATCGTCTCGCTGGACCCTTACGGCCATCGGGTCGCACAGGATTTCGGGCGACTGATTGCCGAGGGCGTCGATATCCGGCCAACCATCGCCATCACCAAGGCGCGGTTGAACCTGCCGGAGATTCTCGCGGCGATGGCTGGCCACAGGCTCGCCGCCGATGAGGGTATCCTGCACAAGTCCGGCGATATCAGCGTCACCAAGATCGCGATCGACCCGGTCTGGCATCTGCCGGGCATTGCCGAGCGCTTCGGTACGTCGGAGCAGGAATTGCGCCGCACGCTGTTCGAGCAGACCGGCGGCATGTACCCCGAACTCGTCACCCGACCCGATCTGCACGTCTTCCTGCCGCCGATCGGCTCGATCACCTGCTATGTCATCGGCGATATCTCAGCGATCACCGATCCGAAGCGCAGGGTTGCCTGCCGTGTCCATGACGAATGCAACGGCTCGGATGTCTTCGGCTCCGATATCTGCACCTGCCGGCCCTATCTCGTGCATGGCATCGAGGAGGCGGTGAAGGAGGCGCAAGGCGGCGGCGTCGGCCTCATCGTCTACAACCGCAAGGAGGGCAGGGCGCTTGGCGAGGTCACCAAGTTCCTCGTCTACAATGCCCGCAAGCGCCAGGAGGGTGGCGATTCCGCTGCGACCTATTTCGAGCGCACCGAATGCGTTGCCGGCGTGCAGGATGCCCGCTTCCAGCAATTGATGCCGGATGTGCTGCATTGGCTCGGTGTCACGCGCATCGACCGGTTGATGTCGATGTCGAACATGAAATACGACGCCATGGTGCAGTCGGGCATCGAGATCGGCGAGCGCGTTGCCATTCCGCCGGAGCTGATCCCGCCCGATGCCTCGGTCGAGATCGAGGCCAAGAAGGCAGCCGGCTACTACTCGCCGGAGGGCACGCCTGGCGACAACACGCTGAAGGCGACCGTCGGTCGCGACCTCGACAAGTTCTGAGAGCACCAGCCAGCCATGCCCGACCGTGACCCCGAGGCCGTCCGCCGGCTCCTGAAGCCCGCCGCAATCCGTGAGCGGGCGCAGGAAATGCTCCAGCTCGGCCTTGAAGGCCGCCTGCTGCATTTCTCCGTGCATCCCGAGCGGCTGGCGGCCTGCGCGGACTATGTCCTCGAGACGATCCGGGCAAATTATCCGACGCTGGACATCCCCYTCCACGCGCGCTGGCGCCATTTCGTGGTCGGAGGCATGGATCGCTGGAGCATGCTTGAGCGCGGGGCGCATTTCCCGGATGCCGGAGCGCGCGGCCGCGCGGCCTACGATCTCGCGGTCGTCAGCGTTCTGCTCGATGCCGGTGCGGGGCCCGCCTGGAGTTATCACGACAGGGTGACGGGCAAGCCGATCGGCCGATCGGAAGGGCTGGCGCTCGCCTCGCTCGGCATGTTCGCTGCGGGGCTGTTCTCGAGCGACGCGGCGGACCCGCTACGGGCCGATTCCGAGGCCCTGAAGCGGCTCGACACCGAGGCATTCGCCGCCGGTTTCCAGGCCGGACCGGCCAATCCCCTGCTTGCGCTCGAAGGGCGGGCCGCATTGCTGAACCGACTCGGCGAGGAACTCGAACGCCAGGGCCTGACACGGCCGGGCGACCTCTTCGATCGCTTCATCGAGACGGCGTCGGGCGGCTCGATCCGCGCCGCCCACATCCTGGCCGAGGTTCTCGGCACCTTTGGCGGCATCTGGCCGTCACGACTGACGATCGCAGGAATTGCCCTGGGCGATACCTGGCGTCATCCGCTGATCGCTCCGGATGTCTCCACGGCCGGGCTCGTGCCGTTCCACAAGCTCTCGCAATGGCTCTCATATTCGCCGCCAAGATCCTCGAGGGTGGGACCTGGGCTGCCGGACGGCGCATCGCACGAGAAAAACGCGGGGATGGCGGGCCGCCCTTGACCATCGTCAGCGATGGCACGGTATTCTGAGACCGTGCTGCCGTGAGCAGCAGCCTTCGCCTGGGGCGAGGGCTCATGAGAACGATGAGGGGTAGAGCGTATGACCAGGCATTCCGACGGCGTCACCGTGGTCGACCATCCGCTGGTCCAGCACAAGCTGACGCTGATGCGGGAGAAGGATCGCTCGACCAAGAGCTTCCGGCAGCTCCTGAACGAGATCGGCATGCTGCTCTGCTACGAGGTCACGCGCGACCTGCCGACCGAGCTGATCGAGATAGAGACGCCGCTGACCAAGAGCATGCAGCCGATCATCGCCGGCAAGAAGCTGGTCTTCGCGCCGATCCTGCGCGCCGGCGTCGGCTTCCTCGATGGCATGCTGGAACTCGTCCCGGCTGCCCGCGTCGCTCATATCGGGCTCTATCGCGATCCTGATACGCTCCAGGCGGTCGAGTATTATTTCAAGGCCCCGTCCGACATTGCCGACCGCATGATCGTGGTCATGGACCCGATGCTGGCCACGGCAAACTCGGCCGTGGCGGCGATGGATCGGCTGAAGGAGCGCGGTGCCAGGGACCTTCGCTTCGTTTGCCTGCTGGCATCGCCGGAAGGGGTCGCACGCCTGCGCGGTGCTCACCCGGATGTGCGCATCTGGACGGCAGCGATCGACGAGCGCCTGAACGAGCACGGCTATATCGTGCCGGGCCTCGGCGATGCCGGCGACCGCATGTTCGGCACGCGCTGACACAAGGATTGAGGCCCGCCCCATCGCTGGAGCGGGCCGGATCTGAAGAGCGACCGGGTCTCGATACAAGGTCGCCCTTCGGATCGTTTCGATCACCGGTTATTCGATCACCTGGACGATGCGGCGAGTCTGCGGCTCGACCAGGACGGCACGGTTGTTGATGACCGTATAGCGATAGTTCGGAGCATTATACTCCGCCGGAACCTGACGGTAGACCACGCCCTGCTCCGGCAGGACCGTGCCGACGGCAACGGGCTCGGCATAGGTGTAGGACGGGACCCGCTGCTCGACGACATACTGGCGGAAGCGCGGTGTCGTCGCGTCGCCGATGATCGCGCCGACCACCGCGCCGCCGACGCCGCCGACAACGGCACCGACCGGACCGCCGACAACCGCGCCACCGACGGCGCCGCTCACCGCCCCGCTGGTTGCACCGCCGACCGCGCCGCCCTTCGGCGCTGTATCCGTCTGGGCAAAGGCCATCGCAGGAGTTGCAGCGATAGCAGCAGCAATAAGGAGCTTCTTGATCATTTTCATTCTCCTTCGAAATCGGGAAACTGGGAGGAGAACGATGTACTGCAGATTAGGTTCCGGAATTTCGAGGTAACGAGATGTGACTGACCGCGAAAGAACTCGCGATCGGTCCGCGATATCAACGACTAACGTCGATCACGACGTGAATGTCTCGCTTGCCGAGGTCGACGACTTCGGTCCTTCGTGGGGGGCTGTTTGGGGTGTCGAAGAGCTCGCTTACGGTCGCCTCTTCCGAAAGGAAGAGGAAATCTGCATGCGCGCCTGACTCGGGATAGGCGTCGATCGAATGCCAGGTGCCGCGATGCAGCAGGATGCCGGTTTGTTCGAGGCGGAAGGCACGCAGATTGGCACCAGTCGGGCAATCTGCCTCGCGCGGTGCGACCACGAGGATGGCGGATGGTCCTCCCAGCGGCATCCGGGTTTCAGTGACATGAAGATGCCGTTCCATGACCCGCACGACGAAGGGGCGGGCGTGATAGCGCACGATCTGGAGCCTGGCCTGGCTCTCGGCGCTGAACGGCTTGATCCAGATGTCATAGCCCTCGCGCCCGGCATCGCGGGGCCCTTCCGGCGCAAGCAGCCGGCCATAGGGCGCGAAGGTCTCGGCGGTGAGAGGCTCGATGGTGAGGCTGATAGTCTCGGTCATGGCGCGATGCTATCGGTTCGGGGCCAAAAGAAAACGGCGGACCGCTGGGCCCGCCGCCATGGAAGCCGATAGGGAGGGCGCTTACTTCGGCGCCGCCGCCAGGGTCGGGCTGAGCTTGTCGGCGTCACGCTTGATCAACGCGCCGAAGCCGGCGGGCGTGCGCTCCTCGGCGCTCGGCATCACGGTGCCGAGATCGAGAAGGCGCTTCTTGACGCCTTCGTCCTTCAGCGCCTTGTCGAGTGCATCGACGAGCCGGTCGACGACCTCCTTCGGCGTGCCCTTCGGCGCGGCGATGCCGTTCCAGGCCTCGATCTGATATTCGGGCATCCCGGCTTCCTTGGTGGTCGGCACGTTCGGCAGGGCGGGCGAGCGCTCGGTCGAGGCAATCGCATAAGCCTTGATCGTATCGGCCTTGACCTGCTCGGCGACGCTGACGATCTGGTCGCACATGAAATCGATCTGGCCGGAGACGAGATCGTTGAGGGCCGGGCCCGTGCCGCGATAGGCGACGGCATTCAGCTTCGGCACGCCAAGCTGACCCTTCAACAGCGTGCAGGTCGTCCATGAGACCGATYCGACGCCGGCATGGGCCTCGTTCACCTTGTCGGTGTTCGCCTTCACATAGGCGACGAACTCCTTCAGGTCCTTCGGCTCGAAATTCTTGCGGGCGACGATCAGGATCGGCGTGCCGCCGGCGAGGCCGATCGGCTGCATGCCGTTGATCGGGTCGTATTTCAGGCCTGGATAGGTCGCCGGCGCAGCCGAGAAGGTGCCGAGATGGCCCATCGCAATGGTGTAGCCGTCGGGCGTTGCGGTCAGGGCGCGGGTGATGCCGGTCGTGCCGCCGGCGCCCGCCACGTTCTCGATCACGACCTGCTGGCCGAGTGTCTTCGACATGTTCTCGCCGACGATGCGGGCGATGATGTCGGTCGGGCCGCCGGCAGCGAAGGGCACGATCATGGTGATCGGCTTCTCCGGATATTTCGACTGTGCCTGCGCGCTGCCGGTGAGGGCGAGCGCAACTGTCGTAGCCAAACCAAGTACGAGTTTCTTCATGTGGATCCTCCCAGAGATCGGTGACGTAGCGTGATGGTGAAATGGATGGCGAGGCAACCCCGTCATTCGGTGAACACCTCGTCGCGCTTCTGGGAGATCGATGGCAGCAGAGCGACGACCAGAATGATCACGGCGACGGCCAGCAGGCCGCCGGAGATCGGCCGTTCGATGAAGGTCATGAACGAGCCGCGCGAGATGATCAGCGCCTGCCGCAGCTTCTCTTCCATCAGCTTGCCGAGCACGAAGCCGAGCAGCATCGGGGCTGGCTCGAAGCCGAGCTTGATCAGGATGTAGCCGAACAGGCCGAACAGCGMCGTGAAGGCGACGTCGACCGGCTGGTTGTTCACCGAGTAGATGCCGATGCAGCAGAAGATCAGGATCGCCGGGAACATCAGGCGGTAGGGCACCTGAAGCAGCTTCACCCAGACGCCGACCAGCGGCAGGTTGATGATCAGCAGCATCAGGTTGCCAATCCACATCGACGCGATCATGCCCCAGAACAGTTCTGGGTTCTTGGTCATGACCTGCGGGCCGGGGATGATGCCGTGGATGGTCATCGCGCCGACCATCAGCGCCATCACCGCATTCGGCGGGATGCCGAGCGTGAGCAGCGGGATGAAGGCCGTCTGTGCGCCGGCATTATTGGCCGATTCCGGACCTGCCACGCCTTCGATGGCACCGCGGCCGAAGCGCGAGGGGTCCTTGGCGATCTTCTTCTCGATCGTGTAGCTGGCGAACGGGCCCAGCACCGCGCCGTTGCCCGGCAGGATGCCGAGAATGCCGCCGATGGCGGTGCCGCGTACGACGGGCAAGAACGACTGCTTGATGTCGTTCCAGTCCGGCAGCAGGCGGCCGATCTTGGCGCGCACGACGTCGCGCGTCTCGGGATTCTCGAGGTTCCTGAGCACCTCGGCGAAGCCGAACACGCCCATTGCAAGCACGGCGAAGTCGATGCCATCGGACAAAGGTGGGAAGCCGAAGGTCATGCGCTCCTGGCCGGTCTCGAGATCGGTGCCGATCGTCGAGAGCAGAAGGCCGAGCATGATCATGCAGAAGGCCTTGAGGATCGAGCCGCGCGCAAGCACGACCGCGAAGCAAAGCCCCATGACCATCAGCGAGAAATACTCGGCCGGGCCAAACAGCAGTGCGAGCTTGGTCAGGGGCGCGCCGAGCGCGGCGATGATCAGGGTGGCGACGCAGCCGGCGAAGAAGGAGCCGAGCGCTGCGGTTCCGAGCGCGACGCCGGCGCGGCCCTGCTTGGCCATCTGGTGGCCGTCGAGGGTGGTGACGACCGCTGTCGCCTCGCCGGGGATGTTGACCAGGATCGCCGTAGTCGAGCCGCCATACTGGGCGCCGTAATAGATGCCGGCCAGCATGATCAGAGCGCCGACAGGATCGAGGCCGAAGGTGATCGGCAGCAGCATGGCGATGGTGGCGATCGGCCCGACGCCGGGCAGCACACCGATCAGCGTGCCGACGAGGCAGCCGGCGAAGGCGAGTGCGATATTCTGCAGCGAGAGCGCGACGCCGAAGCCGAGCTGCAGGTGTGCAATCATTTCACTCATTGAATCAGATCCCCAACAGCCAGGGTGCCAGGGGGATCGGCAGGCCCAATGCATATTTGAACAGCAGCGCGCAGAAGGTCGTCATAACGAGCGCGAAGATCACCAGCTCCTTGATCTTGCGATCATCCGCGGCCAGGCCGGAGATCAGCACGACGAGGGGGCCTGAAACGACGAGACCGAGCTGCGGGACCTTGATCGGCCCCAGATCGAAGCCACGAATGGTGAGGCCGAAGACGACCGCGCCGCCGAGCACGAAGATGACGCCGCGCCAGGACCAGCCCGAGAGCTTCTCGCCGTTATAGCGCAGCGAACTCAGGGCCAGCAGCGCTCCGAGCCCGGCGCAGATCACGGCGAACGCCTTCGGCAGCATGCCMGGCCCGATCTGCCGCAGCGACCCCATCGGCAGATCGCTGGCGAGGAACAGCGCCACGACAGCGAGCAGGATCATGAACAGCCCGGCGGCCAGATCCTGTTGCGAACGGACACGCAGCCCCTGCGCGCGTTCAATAGTGTTCAAGCTCATCAGGCTCCTCCAGTCTGCGGTCTGGCGGGCTCCTCCAGTCTGCGGTCTGGCGG
>NZ_JBFTZN010000065.1:0-23302 GCF_056406775.1 Allobosea sp. P1_A7 | reverse complement strand
GAAGCGCCCTGCAGCGGCAGCCGCTGCCTTCGAGGCTGCCAWGCGCACCGGCTCGGCTCAGGTCGCGGCCGATGCGGCGATGGGCAAGACCTATGCAAGTCTTCAGCAGGGGCTGACGGMGGAGGCCAATGTCGCGGCCGCGCAGGCGAATCCCGCTCCCGCGCAGCGCCGCGAACTCTCGGCGCTGCTGCTCTCCGAGCGGTTCTATGCGCAATATGACAACAAGGACTTCAACGGCGCCCTGGTGACCCTGTCGGAACGTGCCCGTCTTGCTCCCGAAACCACCGACCTGATGATGATGCGCGGCTGGTCCTACTTCCATCTCGGCCGCTACACCGATGCCAGCAGGGTCTTCACGGCGCTCTACAGGAGCAACGGGTCGCCGCAGGCGCTGGCCGGATTGACCGCGATCGGCGATGTGACGCGCCAGAACAGGTACTGATTTCGCGCGCGGCCAGTGACTGAGACCGGGCGAGCACCGCTTCATCTCCCGCGTATGGCCAACCGACAAAGGCGCGCGTCTTTGCCGCGGGAACCGATGGCCGGGCCGATCGTTTGACTGTCTCGCATCGGCTTATGCCAGGACGGGAGGTCCGCCATGCCTCTGATCGACGAATTGAAACCCGTAGCCGCGGGGGTGAGCGCGGCAGGTCGTCGGGCTGATCCGCGCATCCAGAGAATTGCCAGGGCGATGTGTCGCGCGGCGCGGATCGACCCCGAACAACCGGCCGGGACGGTGGCGATTTTCACGATCATGCACTGCCACTCCGGACGCTCGGAGAATGATCCGGCCTGGATGCTGTTCGCGCGTCAGGCTGAACTCTTCATCGCCATGAATCCGGACGTGGTCGAACCGCTCTGAACCGCCACGGAGACGCCGACAGCCTCGGCGAACCCAGCCCCTCGCGGTTTCGGCATCAGCCGGGCTCTGTGCAAGCGCCCGGAAGTTTGTCACCATGGGCGCAGGTCCCAGCGGGTCTCGATCCTACGGGACTTGGGTTCCTGGGGGCTTGCATCCCCGGGATTGATTATTGCGGGGCATGCGGATGACGTTCCGGTTGCTTGTCTCGATTGCGCTGATGGCGCTGGCGCTCGGCGCCTGCAACGACCGGCAAGCCGCGCAACCTCCGGCCGCCCCGCCTGCGCCCGCCGTCGGCATCCAGCCCGCCACCAAGAAGGGCGTGACCTGGTCCTATTCCTTCGTCGGCCGCATCAAGGCGCCCGAAAGCGTGGCGCTGATCGCCCGCGTGCAGGGCTTCCTCGACAAGATCCAGTTCACCGAGGGGCAGGAGGTCAAGGCCGGCGACACGCTCTACCAGATCGAGAAGGTGCAATATCAGGCGCAGCTCGACCAGGCGACGGCCAACCTCGCCGCCGCCAAAGCCCAGGAGCTCAACGCTCAGCTCACCTATGCGCGCTCGCAGGACCTGGTGAAGACGCAGGCCGTCTCGCAGGCGACGCTCGACAGCAACCGCGCCGCTCTCGACGTCGCCCATGCCTCGGTGCTGCAGAACCAGGCGGCGCTGACCCAGGCCAAGGAGAATCTCGGCTACACCGACATCATCGCCCCGATCGCCGGCCGGATCGGCCGCACGGCCTATACGCAGGGCAATCTCGTCGGCCCCAGCAGCAACCCGCTCGCGACCATCGTCAGCCAGGACCCGATGTATGTCCTGTTCCAGGTCAGCGTGCGCCAGCTCGAGGAACTCCGCGAGGCGCGCCGGCGCGAGGATGGCAGCCAGAGCAAGATCGCGATCACCGTTCGCCTGTCCTCCGGCAAGGAATACCCTCATCCCGGCGTCTGGAACTATACCGACCCGCAGGTCGACCAGCAGACCGACACCGTGACCATGCGGGCCTCGCTGCCCAACCCCGATCGCCAGCTGATCGACGGCGAATTCGTCTCGGTCGAGGTCCGCGAGCGGAGCCAGCAGGCACGCCTCGTCGTGCCGCAGGCGGCCGTCCAGGTCGATCAGGCCGGCAGCTACGTCATGGTCGTCGACAAGGACAGCAAGGCCCAGCAGCGCCGCATCAAGCTGGGCCCGCAGCAGGACGCCGATGTCGTCGTCGAATCCGGGTTGACCCAGGGCGAGAACGTCATCGTCGAAGGCCTGCTCAAGGTGCGCCCCGGCCTGACCGTATCCGCCACGCCCGTTGCTCCGGCGAGCGGGAGCTAGACGTGATCTCGTCGATCTTCGTCGACCGGCCGCGCCTCGCCTTCGTCGTCTCGATCGTCATCACGCTGGCGGGCCTCATCGCCATCTTCACGATCCCGGTTGCGCAGTTCCCCGATATCGTGCCGCCGCAGGTCACCCTGACCGCGAGCTATCCCGGCGCCGATGCCGAGGTGGTCGAGACCACCGTCGCCCAGCCGATCGAGCAACAGATCAACGGCGTCGACAACGCGCTCTACTACCAGTCGACCAGCGGCGCCGACGGCAGCTACACGCTCAACGTCACCTTCGCGCTCGGCACCAACCCGGACATCAACACCGTCAATGTCCAGAACCGCTCGTCGCTGGCCCAGCCGCAGCTCCCGACCGAGGTCACGCGTCAGGGCCTGACCGTCCGCAAGAAATCCGCCGCGCTGCTGCAGGTGGTCGAGATCCACTCGCCGAAGCACACAKTCGACTCGCTCTATCTCAGCAATTACGCGACGATCAACCTGGTCGACGCGCTCGCACGCATCAACGGCGTCGGCCAGGTCAGCCTGTTCGGCCCGCTCGATTACTCGCTCAGGGTCTGGCTCGATCCGAACCGGCTGACGGCGCTCAGCCTGACGCCGAGCGACGTCATCTCCGCCGTCCAGGGCCAGAACGTGCAGGCGGCGCTCGGCCGCATCGGAGCCGCCCCGGTCAGCAGCGACCAGCAATACCAGCTCACGGTCAAGACGCAGGGCCGCCTCACCAAGCCGGAGGAATTCGCCAATATCGTGCTGCGCACCAATCCGGGCGGCTCGGTCGTGCGCGTCAGGGATGTGGCGCGCGTCGAGATCGGGGCCCGCACGGCCGATCGCTACAGCCGTTTCAACGGCGCGCCGGGCGCCGCCATGGGCATCTACCAGTCGCCCGGCGCCAATGCGATCGATGTCGCCAAGAAGGTGCGGGCGACGATGGAAGCGCTCTCCAAGCGCTTCCCCGAGGATCTCGCCTACGGCATCTTCTTCGACACCACGGTCTTCGTCAGCGCCACGATCGACGAGGTCATCCGCACCCTGCTCGAAGCCTTCGTGCTGGTCGGCCTCGTCGTCTTCCTCTTCCTCGGCAAGCTGCGCACCACCATCATCCCGCTGGTCGCGGTACCGGTCTCGATCATCGGCACCTTCGCCGTCATGCTGGTGATCGGCTTCACCGCCAACACGGTCTCCCTGCTCGCGCTCGTGCTCGCCATCGGCATCGTCGTCGACGACGCCATCGTGGTGATCGAGAATGTCGAGCGCGTCGTCGAGGAGGAGCCGGAGCTTTCGATCGCGGACGCGACCAAGAAGGCGATGGCCGAGATCACCGGGCCGATCATCGCCATCACCTTCGTGCTGCTCGCGGTCTTCGTGCCGGTCGCCTTCATTCCCGGCATCAGCGGCCAGCTCTTCCGGCAATTCGCGGTCGCCGTCTCGACCGCCATGCTGATCTCGGCAATCAACGCCCTGACGCTGAGCCCGGCGCTCTGCTCGATCCTGATCAAGCGCGGCCATGGCGGCGGCGGACCGATGCGCTATGTGATGAACGGCATCGACAAGGTCCGCGACGGCTATGCCGCGATCGTCAGGCGCCTGGTCAGGGTCGCCGTCGTCGTCCTGTTCGTGCTCGCCGGCATCCTGGCCGCGACCGGCGGGCTGTTCCTGACCACGCCGCAGAGCTTCCTGCCTGAAGAGGACCAGGGCGCCTTCTTCATCGCGATGCGCCTGCCCGAAGGCGCCTCGGTGAACCGGACCGCGGCCGTGGTCGAGCAGGTCGAGAGCATCGTCCGGCCGGTCGCCGGCGTCCAGGGCGTGCTTTCCGTCGTCGGCTTCAATTTCATCGACGGCCTCGCCTCCTCCAACCAGGCCTTCTTCGTCATCCGCCTGAAGCCGTTCGAGGACCGCAAGGATCCGGCGCAAGGGGTCGGCGCAATCATCGGGGCGCTGCGGCCGCAGCTTGCCGCCGTGCAGCAGGCAACGGTCTTTCCGTTCAACCTGCCGCCGATCATCGGGCTCGGCAGCACCGGCGGCTTCCAATATGTGCTCGAAGCCCTGCAGGGCCAGTCGCCGACYGATATCGCAGCCACGATGCGCGGCCTGCTCATCGCCRCCAACCAGCAGCCCGAGCTCGCCGCGGTCTTCAGCACCTTCGCCGCCGACACCCCGCAGATCTATCTCGATATCGACCGCGACAAGGCGCAGGTGCTCGGCGTCCAGATCGCCGACATCTTCAACGCCCTCCAGGCGACGCTCGGCGGCTTCTACGTCAACGACTTCAACGTCTTCGGCCGGACCTGGCAGGTCAATGTCCAGGCCGAGACGCCCTTCCGCCGGGCTGTGACCGATATCGGCAAGATCTATGTCCGCGGCAAAACCGGCGCGATGGTGCCGCTGAACGCGCTCTCGCAGGTGCGCCTCGTCACCGGGCCGCAGGCTCTGACGCGCTACAATGGCTACCGGGGCGCGATCGTCAACGGCTCGCCGAAGCCCGGCGTCAGCTCGGGTCAGGCGATCCAGGCCATGGAGCGCATCTCGGCGACGACCCTGCCGGCGGGCTTCGGTTTCGAATGGACCGGCACGGCCCTGCAGGAGAAGGCCGCAAGCGGCGGCACCCCGATCGTCATCGCGCTCGCCCTGCTCTTCGCCTATCTCTTCCTCGTCGCGCTCTACGAGAGCTGGAACGTGCCGATCGCGGTGCTGCTCTCGGTCACGGTCGCGGTGCTCGGCGCAGTCGCCTCGGTTGCGCTGACCGGCGTCAGCCTCGGCGTCTACGCCCAGATCGGCCTCGTCGTGCTGATCGCGCTCGCGGCGAAGAACGGCATCCTGATCGTCGAATTCGCGCTGGATCAACGCGCCAAGGGCGAGTCGATCATCGATTCCGCCGTGTCCGGCGCCAGGCTGCGCTTCCGCCCGGTGATGATGACGAGCTTTGCCTTCATCCTCGGCCTGCTGCCGCTGGTGATTGCCACAGGGGCCGGCGCACTCAGCCGGCGGGCGGTCGGCACACCGGTCTTCGGCGGCATGCTCTTCGCCTCGATCTTCGGCATCTTCCTGATCCCGATGCTTTATGTCGTGTTCCAGCGAATGCGCGAGCGCAGCAAGGGCGGGCCGAAGGACGCGGCCACGGCCAGCGAGCCGGCCCCTGCCCCGGGGCCCGGACACTGAGCCCGGGTCCGGGGCCGGAGCGTCCGTTCCACCCTCGGCTCAGCTTCGGTCACAGATCCCGCGTGCGGTCGGGGAGCTTGTCGATCGCCTCGTCCGCGCCCTGGTCCTTCTTGAGCACGCCTTCGCGCAGAACCTTGGTGGCCGCGTCGGCCTCCTTCTTCGTGTCGCCGGGAAGAGGTGCCGTCTCGGGCGTAGCAGTGAGACCGATATCCTTGGGCTTCTTGCCGTCATTGCGGGCAGTTGCCGCGAAGGTGGCAAGGGATTCGGGTTGTTTGGCCATTGGAGCCTCCCTGGTTTCCAGGGTAACCCGCCAGCCAGCGAACCTGTTCCAGGGCGTTATCGGCAACAGCCCTGGCCGAAGGCGCCGACGGTCGCGCCGCGATATTGAAACCGGCCGGCGCCCATCAGGCAAATTGCCCCTTCACGGCACGACCGGCCGAGGCCGGCCTGCCGTGAGGGGCGCGGTCGCCGCGCTCAGGCGACCTTGGCGTGCACCGTTCCGATGCCCTCGACATGGCCCTCCATCACGTCACCGCGGACGATGGCGCCGACGCCCGACGGCGTGCCGGACATGATCAGGTCGCCCGGCTGCAACTCGAACAGGCCGGAGAGATACGAGATCATCTCCGGCACCTTCCAGATCATGTGGTTGAGATCGCCCTGCTGGCGGATTTCGCCATTCACCTTGAGCCAGACCGCACCGTTCTCGGGATGGCCGATCGTGCTCGCAGGCACGATTTCGCTGAGCGGCGCGGAATGCTCGAAGGCCTTGCCGATCTCCCAGGGCCGGCCCGCCTTCTTGCACTCGTCCTGCAGATCGCGCCGCGTCATGTCGAGGCCCACCGCATAGCCATAGACATGCTCGAGCGCGCGCTCGACCGGGATATCCTTGCCGCCCTTGGCAAGGGCGACCACCATCTCGATCTCGTGGTGAACATTGCTGCTGCGCGGCGGATAGGGGAAATCGGCGCCATCGAGGACGACGCTGTCGGGGTTCTTCTGGAAGAAGAACGGCGCCTCGCGATTGGGGTCGCCGCCCATCTCGATGGTGTGGGCGGCATAGTTGCGGCCGACGCAGTAGATGCGGTGAACGGGGAAACGGCTTTGCGTCCCTCGCACCGGGACCGTGACCTGTTCCGGGGCCTGGACGACATGGTTCTGAGGCGTGGCGATATTCATCTTGCGGGATCCTTCGTTGGCAAGAGAGGTCTTCAGCGCGCGGCGGCGTAATAGCCGAACCGACGTTCGAGCCGGGCGAGCAGTTCGTTGAGGGTGAAGGCGAAGGCGAAGAGCACGAGCAGCAGCGCCCAGAAATGCTCCATCAGGAAATGCGACTGGTAGATTTCGAAGAGCGTGCCGAAGCCGACGACGGAGACCAGCAGCTGCCCGATGACCACGCCCTTGACGGCGCGGATCATGCCGAGCCGGATGCCCGCCAGGATTTCGGGGAGTGCCGCCCAGAGATAGATCCGGCTGAAGGCCTGCCAGCGATTGGCGCCGAAGCTGCGCGCCATCTCGACCAGCGAGGGCGAAATGGCGCGGATGCCGGCGCGCGTGTTGAGGACGATGATCCACATCGAGAAGAGCACGACGGTCAGCACGATCGTCGTCTCGCCCAGCCCGAACAGCACCATGATCACCGGCACCAGCGCGCTGAGCGGCGCGGAGAGGAAGAGATTCACCCAGGGCAGGAGAAGTCGGTCGGCAATGACCGAGCGGCCCATCACGATGCCGAGCGGGACGCCGACGCAGATCGCAATCGTGTTGCCGAGTAGGAAGGCGCGGCCGGTGATCAGCAGTGCGTCGAGGAAGGAGGCTGTCGGGACGATCTCGAAGACGCGCCAGATGATGCGCGACAGCGGCGGCAGGATGAAGCCGGCATCGGTATGACCGGCGATCTCCCAGATCACGGCCCAGACGAGAAGCGCCGCCATCATCGGAAGGCGGATACCTGAAATGACCATGGCCGACTCCTAGTCCAAGTAATGCCGGAGCTGCTGCCAGATCGCCTCGACGACATCGAGATAGGCACTGTCACGCCTGATCTTCTCGGGGTCGCCGCCACGGACTATCTGCGGCTCGATGATCGCCGAGACGCGGCTCGGCCGGCGCGAGAGCAGCGCAATCCGATCGGAGACATAGACCGCCTCCTCGATGCTGTGCGTGACGAAGATGAAGGATTTTCCTTCATTGGCGACGAGTTCGAGCAGCTCTTCCTGGAACTTGCGGCGGGTCTGCTCATCCACGGCCGAGAACGGTTCGTCCATCAGCACGACCTTGGCATCGACCGCCAGCGCACGCGCCAGGCCGACGCGCTGGCGCATGCCGCCGGAGAGTTCGTGCGGGTATTTCTGTTCAAAGCCCTTGAGGCCAACGCGCGCGATATGGCGTTCGGCGATCGCCTCGCGCTCGCTATGGGCGACGCCGCGCAGCTCGAGCCCGAAGGCGACATTGCGGATGACGCTGGCCCAGGGCATCAGCGCAAAATCCTGGAAGACGAAGGCGCGTTCGGGGCCGGGCCCGGTCACCTCGCGGCCATCGACGAGAACCTGGCCGCCGGTGGCGGGGATCAGGCCTGCGATGATCTTGAGCAGCGTGGTCTTGCCGCAGCCCGAGGGGCCGAGCAGCGTCGTCAGGCGCCCTTCCGGAAACTCCAGCGAGATGCCGCTCAGCGCCTCGACGCCGCCGGCATAGGTTTTCGAGACGCTGCGCACTTCGACGATCGGCCGGGCCGCGCGGGCGGGAAACGGCGGACGGTCACCGAGGTGCTGCGGCATGATGGCTGCGTTGGGGGTCATCTGCGCACCTCCGGTCGAAACAGGGTGACTTCGATCCGCTCGAGCAGCTCGATGAACAGGACCGAGAACACGATGATGGCGAGGATGGCCGCGTACATCTTGGGATAGTCGGCGACCGATTGGTTGTAGGAGATCACGTCGCCGATGCCGGTCGGCGTGATCAGCAGTTCGGCGAGGATCACGCCGATGAAGGCGGCGGCGCAGCCGAGCCGAAGGCCTGCGAAGATCATCGGGCTGGCTGCCGGCAGGATGATCAGGCGGATGCTCTGGCTGCGCGTCGCGAGAAACGAGCTGCCCATTTCGAGAAGCGATTTCGGCGTGTTGCGCACGGCGCCGAGCGTGTTCAGCACGATGACCGGCATCGCCATGATGCAGACGGTCATGACCTTGGCGGTCAGCCCGATGCCATAGGCGAAGGTCAGGATCGGGATGAGGGCCGCCAGCGGCGCCGCCTGGGCGATCACGAAGATCGGCGCGAACAGCCATTCCGAGGGTTCGTGCAACCCCATCAGCACGCCAAGCGCGACGCCGCACAGGATCGAGGCGGTCAGCCCGATGACGAGCGGGTGGAGTGTGATCAGGAAGGCCTTGAACAGGGTTCCATCGGCCATGATCGCGCGAAGACCACCGAGCGTTTCCAGGAAAGTCGGAAAGGCGGGGCTGAGCGGTATCCGCCCGGCATATTCCCAAAGCGCGAGAGCGGCCGCGAAGGACACCAGGCGCAGCACGAGCGGATGGATCAGGAGATCGCGCCAGCGCTGGGCCGGAGCCCTGCCAAGCGCCGGCAGGGCAGGAGCAAGTTCGGAAATCTGCAAGGGAGAGCACTCCGCTTGTGCGCGTTTTCGAAACGAGGGGTCCCCAGGCCGGATGCTGCATGCACCGGCCCCGGGGACGGGTCCGGACGAGGCTAGCTGCCCAGGGCCTTGCGTGCCCGCTCCAGCGGCGCGAGGTACCAGAAATCCTCGACCTTCAGCTCGGCGGCCGGACCCTGCAGCTGGCCGGCCTCGGTGTAGAACTCGAAATCAGCCTTCGCGACCTCGGCGCTGCCGCCGGCCGGCGCATAGACGCCTTCCTTGGTCGCCAGCGTGTAGAATTTGGTGATGCCCTCCAGTACCTCCTTCGGCTGGTCGGCCATCAGCTTGCGCTTGACCCTCTCCTGCTCGACGATCGCCGGATTGGCCGCCATTTCCTGCCAGAGCCGCAGGAATTCGGTGACGATGACATCGACCTGCTTCTCGTTCTTCTGGATCCAGTCGGTCCGGCCGAACAGCGTCTCGTCGGAAGCCGGCTCGCTAACGCCGGGCAGGACATGGAAGCGGTCGCCCGCCTTCTCCAGCAGCAGGTTCTTGTTGGCGAGATCGACGATGGTGGCTTTGATCTGGCCCTTCATCATGCCGATGATCCGGTTCTCCGAGCCCGGCACATAGCTGCGCTCGCCAAACTGGATGCCCTCACGCTTGGCGATAATGTTGCCGATCGCCTCGGTTCCGGTGGCGCGGGCGTGAAAGGCGATCGGCTGGCCGTTCATGTCCTTCCAGGTCTTGTAGGACTTGTCCGCGACCGGGAAGAAGACGAGGCGCGTGCCCTGGAAGAGCACGCGCAGCGGCGCCTTGCTCTTCTGGACGACCGCGTAGGGCGTGCCGACGCCGAGATCCGCCTGGCCGTTGATCACGGCCTGGATGGCAAGGTCCTCCTTCGAGAAATGCGTCACCTGGTAGTCGACGCCCTTCTCCTTGGCGCGCTCCAGCGCGATGATCATCGAGAGCGTCTCGGTCGACAGCACGTCTCCCAGCGCAACCCTGACCTTCGCTTGCGCCTGCGCGGCGGCGCTTCCGAGCATCAGCGCAGCGCCGACGGCGGCGGCTCCGAACAGGACGGACCTTCTCCTCAACGGCTTCATGATCTGACTCCTCCCAGAGTTCTGTTTGGCTTTTTGCGCGATCTTGGTCGCAACCAATTTTATTTTGGGCACTGTCATGTGCCGGATTGATCCTGTCAAGGCTTCGATTTGCAGTAATTTGCCCGAAAATCCTTGCGCAACGCAGCAATAATCACAACCAATATTCAAAATGGTTGCGCTCGCCCGCGATCCATGGGATCACGATCACGTTCCCCATTGCCGGTCGCACATCATGGATCAGAAAGCCCCCACCCCGCCCGATGCCGATGTCTCGGGCGTCCTGACGCAGCTCTATGGCTACATCACCGCGGCGCAGCTGCCGGATGACGGGCGCCTGCCGCCGGAGCGGGAGCTGGCCGAACTGCTAGGGGTGAAGCGCACAGAACTGCGCAAGGGCCTCGCCGCGCTCGAACGCGAGGGCCAGCTCTGGCGCCATGTCGGCAAGGGCACGTTCGTCGGCCCCAAGCCGCCGCAACTGGTCGATATCGCGGACCTGGTGCAGCGCAGCAATCCGGTCCAGGTGATGAAGGCGCGGATCGGCCTCGAGCCCGAGCTCTCACGCCTCGCGGCGATCAACGCCACGGTGGCCGAGATCGCGACGCTCGCCGAACTGAACGCCTCCTGCCGCGCCGCGACGAGCTGGCGCGAATACGAGGCTTATGACGCGCGCTTCCACCACCAGATCGCCGAGGCCGCGCATAACCCGATCCTGATCGCGCTTTTGGAAACGCTGAACGCTGTGCGCCGCGCCGTCACCTGGGGGCGGCCGCGACCGAGCCATTCAAGCCCGCCTGCCGATCATCACAGCTTCGAGGACCATGACCGGATCGTCGACGCGATCGCCCACCGCGAGCCCGGGTGCGCCGCGGACGCGATGCGCCGGCATCTGCAGAATGTCGAGGACCGGCTGATCGGGCGCTCGCCCTGAGGCAGGGCACCTCCTCGATTGCCGTCTGATACCGCCATCGCGCATGGGCCCGGCAAGCATGCCCCACGCGCTGCCGTCAGGTCCGGACCGAAGCGGATCCCGCTGCGATGGTGTTCAACGCCGCGATCGCCTCACCGCTCAGGTCCAGCGCGCCGGCGGCGATATTCTCGCGGAGATGAGGGACCGAGCCGGTGCCCGGGATCAGCAGAATATTCGGCGCGCGCTGCAGCAGCCAGGCGAGCGCGACCTGCATCGACGTTGCGCCGACCCGCGCCGCCACCTCGGTCAGCCCAGCCGATTGCAGGGGCGAAAAGCCTCCGAGCGGGAAGAAGGGTACATAGGCCGTGCCCGCAGCCGCCAGCTCGTCGATCAGCGCGTCATCTGTGCGGTGAACGAGATTGTAGTGGTTCTGGACGCAGACGATCTCGCAGATGCCGCGCCCCTCCCCGACCTGCCTGGCGGTGACATTGCTGAGACCGATATGGCGGACAAGGCCCTGTTGCTGGAGTTCGGCGAGCACGGTCAGCTCGGCAGCCAGGCTGCCCTCAGCCGGGCCATGGCCATCGCCCCAGAGCCGCAGGTTGACGACATCGAGCGCCTCGAGCCCGAGATTGCGCAGATTGTCGTGCACGGCCTGCCGCAACGCGTCCGGCGAGATCGCGGGAAGCCAGGATCCGTCAGCGCCGCGCCGGGCGCCGATCTTGGTGACGATGACGAGATCGTCGGGATAGGGCGACAGCGCCTCGCGGATCAGCTGGTTGGTGACATGCGGGCCGTAGTAATCGCTCGTGTCGATATGGTCGACGCCGCAGGCAATCACCTCGCGCAACACCGCGAGCGCCGCATCCCGGTCCTTCGGCGGGCCGAATACGCCAGGCCCGGCAAGCTGCATGGCACCGTAGCCGAGCCTTCTCACCTGGCGGGCACCGAGGCGCCAGGTCGGAGATGGGTTCCTGCCAGACATGGTCGCTCTCCTGTCGATGAAGGCACGAGACAGCGACTGGATGACCGCCGGATCAGAGCGCACGATCGGCGCCGGCCAGGCGGAATTCCATGCATTGCAGATCCATCTCGAAGACCTCAAGGCGCCCGACATTGTTGCGCGTGCCAAGGGTTTTGGCGAGGGCGATCATCTGGGGAAGGTCCGGGCACGGCTTGAGCCTCGATCCCAGGCCAGGCTTCAAGGTCATCGCGGCAATCTCCTGCGCGCAATCCCAAAGATCAGGACAGCGGCGACGATCGCGGCGGCGAGGTTGTAGGCCATCCCGCCGACGAAGGCAGAGGCGTAGAGCTGGGCTTGCCCTCCTGCGTCGATGCCGGCGGCAAGYGCCGCACCGAAGAGGACGCCGACGACGGCCACTCCCAGCGCCGCACCGACTTGCTGCAGCGTTGCGACGACGCCAGAGGCCATGCCTGCCTGTCCCTCCCCCACAAAACCGAGGACGAGGTTGAGCAGCGGCGTCATGATGAGGCCCTGGGCCACGCCGACCACGATCAAGGCCGGGATCAGATGCGCGACCACGAGCCCTGCTCCGGCAAGCCAGACCTGCGCGATCAGAATGCCAAGCGACACGGCATAGAGAAGTGCGCCTGCGGCAATTGCGGCTGTGCCAAGGCGCGCGACGAGACGGGGCGCCGCCATGGAGGCGATGACGAACCCGATGCTGCAGGGGACGAAAGTGAGACCCGCCTCGAAAGGACTGAGACCGAACCCGGTCTGCGCCAGGAGAGCAAAGCATAGAAAGAACGAGGACGATGTCGAATAGATCAGGACGACCAACAGACCGCCTTGGGCAAAGCGGGATTGACGCATGAGCCTCATATCGACGAGAGGCTCGCCGCCCGCCCGGCGCCGGCTCTCCTGCTGCCCGTAGAACGCAGCGATCAGGACGGCGGCCCCTGCCAGCGATGCAAGGGTCCAAAGCGGCCAGCCCTGCGCCGGCCCTTCGATCAGTGGCACGAGCAAGAGCGTCAGCCCCAGGCTCACGAGGGCCACGCCGGACCAGTCGAGGCTCGGACGCTCCGGCGCGTAGGTCTCGGGAATGAACGGCGCCATCAGGATGGCGATGACACCGATAGGAACATTGATGAGGAAGATCATGCGCCAACCGAGACCGAACAGGTTCGCCTCGACGAGAAAGCCGCCGACCACCTGGCCCGCGATGGCGGCAAGGCCCAAGGTCATGCCGAGCAGTCCAAAGGCGCGACGAGCGTCGTCAGCAGAGAAACTTACCCGGATCGAGGCATAGACCTGCGGAAACAGGAGTGCTGCCGTCAGTCCCTGCACCACGCGCGCAGCGATGAGGATTTCGATCGTCGGCGCCAATCCGCAGAGCGCCGAGGCGAGCGTGAAACCGGCAATTCCGACGACGAAGAGCCGCCGGCGGCCGTGAATGTCGCCGAGCCGCCCACCGGTGATCAACAGCACCCCGAAGCCAAGTTCATAGCCCGCGACGATGAAGCCGATCTGTGACAGGCTGGCGCCGAGGCTGGCCTGCATGGCCGGGATCGCGACATTGACCACGAACAGATCGAAGATCGTCACGAATCCCGCCAGAAGCAGAATGGACAAACCGAGCCAGGGCGGGCGGACCCCGCAGCTTTCTGCCGGGCTGCGCAGGGTTTGGGCCGTAGCGGTATCGGAACTCATGTTGCGTCCTCGGATTAACGACGCAACAGCCATGAAGCGGCATTGACGCTGATACAATTTAACTCATTATGCTATTACTTTTTGTACGGATTGGGCCATGGCGACCTTCGATCGGACCCGACCCGAGCTTTCAGAGTTCCTGCGTGCGCACCGCGAGCGGCTGACGCCCGAGGATGCCGGCTTACCCTCCGGCAAGCGTCGGCGTACGGCCGGCCTCAGGCGCGAGGAGGTTGCCGCGCTCGCCGGGGTGGGCCTGACTTGGTACACATGGCTCGAGCAGGGTCGCAATATCGGCGTCTCCTCCGGTTTCCTCGACAATCTCGCCAGGGTGCTGAAGCTCGATGGTGCTGAGCGACGGCATCTCTTCCTGCTCGCCCAGGAGCGCCCACCGGCCGAGCCGGGGAAGACATGGTGCACGGTTCCGTCCCTCGTGAACCGGCTGATGGACGACCTCGCCCCACACGCGGCCTATATTCTCAACCTGCGCTGGGACGTGCTGGCCTATAACGACGCGGCCGAAGCCCTGTTCCGGTTCGGCAGCCAGCCTTCAAACCGGCGCAACCTGCTGTGGATGCTGTTCTGCGATCAGCACCTCGCCGATACGCTTGTGGATTGGGAAAACCAGGCGCAAGCCATGCTGGCGAGCTTTCGCCGGGATTTTGCAGGCGCGCGCGGCGATGCGGATATGCGCGCCCTGGTCGCGGAACTGGAAGATGTCTCGCCGGAATTCAAGACATGGTGGCGCAGCCCGGACGTCCACGCACCCTGCACCGGCACGCGCACGCTTCGCGTCGGGGGCCGCCCCGTCACCTTCGAACACACGTCGCTCACCGTCGATGGCGGACGGCATCTGAGATTGGTGGTCTATGCCGCCCTTGCCGCTCAAACCTCCAACGAACGGACCGAGTGCCTGCCTGCATTGGAGCAGAGCTGAGCGCTTCGCGCCCTCTGCGAAACGTCAGTCGCGAACCAGGCCGTCGATCGCCGTCGCGAGCTTCACGAGATCTGCGGCGTAGAACCCAGCGGCGTTGAGACAGTTCGTCTCAAGGAGCTTCAGTCCCTCCTCGGTGCGGCAGAGATCGATGACATAAGCCGGCGAATAGCCCGGATTGATGTCCACGATGCGCTGCCCGAAATCCAGTGCATCGTCGTCGATCTCGGGGCGGTAGACGACGCGCGATCCATCCTTGTAGAGCGAATAGGTCACGATCCGACCGTTGACGGCCCAGAGGCGCCATWCCCGCAGGATGCGAACAGGCTTGGTGAGCATCAGGCGCGTGTCGTGGCGAAGTGATCCCATCGGGATTTCATCTTCGTCCAGCGCAAGGACCCTCTCCGCCATGCGGATGATTTCGCCGGTCGATTTGACGTTGCCAGGTTCCGCCTTGCTGTCATCGACCGGACGCAAGAACCAGTCCCTCCCGTCGTCAGCCAGACCCTCGGGGATGTCCCGAAGGGTCATGAACAGTGCGTCAGCTCCGTTGAGGAGGTATGGGTGCCAAACCTGTTCCTGAACGAAGGGACGCAGCTTGAACACGCCGGGCCAGTAACCGTTCACCTCGGCGTTCTTCCACAGCGTGTAGGAGCCGAACATGACCACTGAGCCAGGATCCGCGACGATCGGCTCAGGGATAAGCTCTCCGACGAACGGCACGACCTTGTGCCAGGTGTAGGAGATTCCGAGCCGGTCAAGCGCCTCGGCCAGCTTGGCGGTATCCTCGAATTCCTGGAGAAGCCACTGCACCCTGTTACTTGCCCTTTGCAACCCGTTGGACGATCAAGACGCTGTTTGACGAAGCTGCCGTAGCATCACTGCAGTGTCAGGCACCACAGCGGCGGGTCTCAATTCCCGCCAAGGACTTGGACGGTTCAATATCCGCTTCGGTTTGCGCTCCTGGGATCGTCGGCCAGCTTTTCGCGATAGATCTCGCCTTCTCTTGCCCTGGCGCGCCAGGGCCGCGCCCTTTGA
This sequence comes from Allobosea sp. P1_A7, assembly GCF_056406775.1. NCBI lineage: Bacteria > Pseudomonadati > Pseudomonadota > Alphaproteobacteria > Hyphomicrobiales > Alloboseaceae > Allobosea > Allobosea sp. P1_A7. The sequence goes on along the minus strand of NZ_JBFTZN010000065.1, from coordinate 7,716 downwards.
AGCGCGATTCCGTAGGCGGGGTCGTTCCGGTCCAGCATTGCCATGGCCAGACCAGGCTCTGGGGATGGCGACGATTGCGCGGCCCATGCCCCGTCCGGTCCAATGATGCCGGCAGGGCCCTTGGCGGCGTCCTGCGCGGGGGTGGCAGCGGCGATCCAGATGCAGTTCAGGCCGGCATGAGCCCGGAGCGCGATCTGAAAATACGCGGGAAGGCCGTATGACGCGAACAGAACCCCATCGACGCCGAGACGCTCATAGTCGCTGAAGATCTCGGGGAACTGGGATTCGATGCAGATCGCACAGCCAAACCTGTAGCCATCGACGTCGACCATGACCGGCTCCGTTCCAGGCGTGTACCAGCCAGCAAGTTCGGTATTCGAGAGAAATCGCTTGTCGTATCGGGTGAGCAGGGCGCCGGTATCGGAGAAGACGTAGAGACTGTTGTGCGGCGGATATCCCCGACCAAGCCGATGACCCCCGCCGACGACCGCGACGATGCGGAGCTGCCCGCAAAGCTTAGCAATCGCGCGAAGCTCGGCTTCCTGAATGGCCCAATCGAAGGCCTGCCAATCCCCCTGTTTCAGGATCTGGCTCTTTGCGTAGCCCGACAGCGCCCCTTCGCAGAAACTGATCAGGCGAGCCCCCTCGCCCGCCGCACGCGCAATCATCGCGCGGATGGCGCTGCCATTGGCGGCGATGTCGGGCGAAACAACGGTTTGTGCGGCCGCTATCCTCAACACTCGCGCCCCCTTCCGTCTCGTCCCATAGACTTCGCAAGATGTGAAGCGGAGTGAAACCGCTTACCGCAGGGGGGCAGTCCTGTGGCGCTTGCATCATGATGCCGGAACCCGGGCTGAGGTCAGCACCTGCCAAACCGCACCGCGACGGAGCTCATGCCCGTGCTGAAATCGATCATCAGCTCTGTATGGCGCGTGCAGCTCCGCCCGAGCCTCGCCGTCCTGCTCGGCGTGAGCGTGCTCGTCGGGCTCTACGAAGTGACCGGACGGCACACCGGCGTCGTTGCATTCCTGCTGCTAATGCATCGGCCCGAAAAGTGGATTGCGGTTTTCGGGAAAGCCGATGCAAACACAAAGGGTTAGATCATCGGTCCGGATACGATTTCCGGCCCGATGATCTGACTGGCCTCGCAGGCGGACTGGCCTTTGTCTGCTGGGCTGCTCGCGGACCGGGCCATGACGGCCGCCGCTGACACTGCTCTCCAACGGACAGCATCGGCGGCGGCCACTCTCTGCGCCGACTAGTTTTTGGGCGTCAGCTTCCGCATGACGTCATCGAGGTTGAAGCTCGCCGGCTTCTGCCTGATCGGGAACTCCTTGAAGCTTTCCAGCCATTTCCCGACAACCGCCTGTGTCGGGACCACGACAAAAGAGCGATCGACGAGCCATTTCTCGTATTCCAGCGATACATCGCCGCGCTCGAAAGGATCGGCACGCAGGTTGAACAGCTTTGGCACCCGCAGATTGGTGAACTCCCGGCGCCAGACATCGATGCCCTCGTGCTCCTGCGCCTTGAACACGACCTTCCAGTCGGCGATGCGCACCGAGACCAGCTCGCCGTCATCGTTCCAGTAGAGGAAATCGCGGCGCGGAGAATCCTTGGCGCTGCCGGTGAAGAACGGCATCAGGTTGAAGCCGTCGAGATGCACCTTGAAGGTCTTGCCATTGGCCTGGTGCCCCTTCAGGCATTTGGCGACGACATCCGGCTCCCCGCCCGCAGCGCAGAAGGTCGGGATCAGGTCGTAATGCGAGAAGGCCTCGTTATAGATCGTGCCGGGCTTGATCACGCCGGGCCAGCGGATGAGGGTGGGCACGCGAAAACCGCCTTCCCAATTGGTCGCCTTTTCCCCGCGGAACGGGGTCGAGCCGCCATCCGGCCAGGTCATCACCTCGGCGCCGTTGTCGCTGGTATAGACGACGATGGTGTTCTGGGTGATGCCGAGATCGTCGAGCTTCTTCAGGAGCTGGCCGATATGCCCGTCATGCTCGACCATGCCATCGGGATAGATGCCCTTGCCGGTCTTGCCGGCGGATTCCGGCTTGAGATGCGTGTTGACGTGCATCCGGGTCGAGTTGAAGTAGCAGAGCCACGGCTTCTGGGCCTTGTTCTGCCGGTCGATGAAGTCGATCGCGGCGGCGGTCGTCTCGTCATCGATGGTTTCCATCCGCTTCTTGGTCAGCGGCCCGGTATCCTCGATCTTGCCGTCGGCCGAGGAGCGGATGACGCCGCGCGGTCCGAAACGCTTCTTGAACTCCGGATCCTTGGGGTAGTCGGGGTTCTCCGGCTCCTCCTCGGCGTTGAGGTGGTAGAGATTGCCGAAGAACTCGTCGAAGCCGTGATTGGTCGGCAGGTGCTCGTCCTTGTCGCCGAGATGGTTCTTGCCGAACTGGCCGCTGACATAACCGAGCGGCTTCAGCAGTTCGGCCACCGTCGGATCCTGCGGCTGCAGGCCGATATCGGCGCCGGGCAGGCCGACCTTGGTGAGGCCCGTACGGATCGGCGACTGGCCGGTGATGAAGGCGGCGCGCCCGGCGGTGCAGCTCTGTTCGCCGTACCAGTCGGTGAACATCGCGCCTTCATTGCCGATGCGGTCGATATTCGGCGTGCGATAGCCCATCATGCCGCGGTGATAGATGCTCGGATTGAACCAGCCGATATCGTCGCCCATAATCATCAGGATATTGGGCTTGCGCCCGGAGGCCGGCGCGGGCGCGGGCTGCTGGGCCTGCGCTGTCTGGATCGTCGGGGCGGATGCAAGGCCCGACGCGGCAAGCGCGGTGCCGCCTAGAAGAATGCGTCTGCGAATAAGGTCCGGTCCATCGGTCGCCATGGTTTCCTCCTCGGTCAGGCAGAGAAACTCAGGCTAGTGCCGCATGGCCCGGGAGGCCAATCGGTATTTGCCCAAAGCTTGCGTGAGCGGGAATGATCGAGGCAGAGGCGAACGGGCACGACCGCCGCGTCGGTGTTTTCAGCCTCAGCCGAGCTTCGCCGCCGACAGCGGCTCCATCAACTCGATGCGGTTCCCGAACGAGTCGTCCACATACCTGCGGTCATATCCGTCCAAGGGCTGGTCCTCGGCCACGTGGTAGCCGCGCGCCTTCAGCGTGGTGACCAGCGCTGCGAGATCGCTCACGATGAAGGCTGGCTGCGCTTTGCGGGCTGGCTTGAAATCGGCATCCACTCCCAAATGGACCTTCAGCGCTCCCTGTTCGAACCAGCATCCGCCCCGGCCGGCGAGATGAGCGGGCTTGGCGACTTCGCTGATGCCGAGAATGTCCGCATAGAAGGCGCGCGCCTCGCTTTCGCCGCCGGCTGGCATGGCGAGTTGCACGTGGTCGAGGCGCGTCATGGTCATTGTCGCAGTTTAGTTTCGGCAGGGGCCGGAATCCACCGACGGAGAAAGCGCGACAAACCGCCTGTGCCGTGGCCAAGGCTATTGGGCGGCCCCGAGCAGTCACTGCACCCCCAACCCGTCCAATGCGGCGGCAAGTTCGCCATAGCTGCCAACAATGCGATCGGCCCCCGCCATCGCCAGACGGTCGCCATGATTGCCGGCGCAGTGAGCGCCAGCGGTGAAACCGATGACCTGCATGCCGGCRGCCTTGCCCGCCATGACGCCGTTGACGCTGTCCTCGACAACCACGCACTCACCGGCCTGCACGCCCATCGAGGCGGCGGCATGGAGAAACAGGTCGGGCGCGGGCTTCCCGTTCGCGACCATGTCCGAGGAGAAGATATGCGGATCGAACAGGCCGATCAGGCCGGTCTGCTGCAGCTTCCAGCGCAGCCGCGCGGACGGCGTGCTCGATGCGACGCAACGGCGCGCCTCGATGCCATCGATGGTCTGCCGGGCGTCCGGAAGGGCGGCCAGATGCACCTCTATGCGTGCCGTAGTGTGGTCATCCAGCCGCACGAAGAAATCGGATGGCAGGGGCGCGCTGCGCTGCTCCGCGATGATCGACTGGAGCCTTGCCTGCCACATCGGCGGGGACAGCCCCATGAACGTGTCCGTATAGACATCGCGTTCGAGGACGACGCCGACCGAGGCCAGGAACTCAAGCTCGGCAGCGAGATAGACCTCCTCGCTGTTCACAAGCACGCCGTCGCAATCGAAGATGATGAGCGTCATCGAGGGCCGTCCGGTTTCAGGCGATGTCCTCGCTAAAGCATCGCCCCGAAATGTGCATTGCGATTTTCGAGAAGGCCGATGCAACCATGGAAGGCTCGATCGGCCGCATTCCAGGACGAGCAGGTCCATCGGCCGGTTGACGGCGCTTCCCCCGCTGCCCCACAGCACCGGCATGAACGCAGAACCCCGCCCCCTGCCCGAGCCGTTCGATGCCGGGCTTCTCGCCGTCGGCGATGGAACCGAAATCTACTGGGAAATCTCGGGCAACCCCGACGGCAAGCCCGCCTTGTACCTGCATGGCGGCCCGGGCAGCGGGCTCCGCTCGGGCAGCTATCGCCGCCATTTCGACCCGGAACGCTACTGCATCATCGGGATCGACCAGCGCGGCTGCGGACGAAGCCGCCCCCTCGCCTCGGACGCTCCCGGCGAATTGCACCGAAATACGACGCAGGCGCTGATCGGGGATATCGAGGCCGTCAGGACGCATCTCGGTATCGCGTCCTGGCTCGTCTCGGGCGTCTCCTGGGGCTCGACGCTGGCGCTGGCCTATGCGCAGGCGCATCCCGGCAGGGTCTCCGAACTGGTGCTGGTCGCGGTCACCACGACCAGCCGCGAGGAGGTCGACTGGATCACCGAAGGCGTCGGGCGTCTGTTCCCCGAAGCCTGGCAACGTTTCGAGCGGGATTCGGGCCGGCGCCCCGGCGAGCGCGTCGTCGAAGCCTATGCCAGGCGGCTGGCCACGGGCGGCCTCCAGGAGCGCGTGCTCGCAGCCCGCGCCTGGAACACATGGGAAGCGACCCATATCTCGCTCTATCCGGGCTGGGAGCCGCCGAGCCAACCGCCCGACGACGAACGCGGCCTCGCCTTCGCGACACTCGTCACGCATTACTGGGCCCATGACGGGTTTCTGCGGAATGGGCAGGAGATCCTGCGCCGTATCGCCGAGATCGCCGATACTCCCGCCGTTCTCATCCATGGCCGTCGCGATGTCGGCGGACCCGCGATCACCCCCTGGAACCTGCACCAGCGCTGGCCGGCCAGTCGCCTGGTCATCGTCGAGGCCGAAGGGCATGGCGGGCCGCAATGCTACGAGCAGATGCGGCTCGCGCTCGATGCATTCGCGCAGGGTCGGTGACGGGCGCGGCAACCCTGCCCCGTCCATCTGCTTTCCGGCGCGCGAAAGCCTGTGGCTACGCGGCGCCCGCGTCTCCTACTGGATATGCGCCGCGTTCAATTGCGGCCAATGGCGATCGGCCTTGGCGATAAACCCTGCGGGATCGCCGAGCCACGTCTTCCGGACATCGCGATCGYAATTGAGGTAGAGCTTRCCATCGATGATGGACCAGGCGTCCGGCTCGATCTTCACGAGATAGCCCCGCGAGGTGCCATAGGCGCAGAAGCCGCCATAGGCCGGCAGGTAGCGCGCCGGATCGGCTTCGAACAGCGCCTTGTGCTCGGCGCTGGCGAAGCGCCAGGTGGCGCCGTGCAGGACGACGGAAAATTCCGGCTTGCCCAGCCTCGGGCCGCCGTCGCGGAAATAGGCGACGGGATCGTAGCCACGGATCGCGACCCCGTCCGGTGAGCCCAGCGTGTTGGACCGGCCGGGGCATATCGGCCCGGGCACCCGATGCTGCGAGCACCGCGCCAGCGAGCAGGATGAAGCCGCGCCTGTCGAGCATGGCGTGCCTCCGGTCCCTCTCGCCGTTCGGGACGAGCGCGCGCCCGGCAGGGCCGGTGCCCAGATCGTCATGGACCAGCCCCGTACTGCGGTCCGATGGCATCGCTTCGTGGTGCATCTCGTCTCACCGGCGCAGCCGCCCCAGGCGGCTTTGGGGGAGAGATCGCGCGGTGGGGCGATTTGGTTACACCGTCACGCAGACGTGAGCGCCTCGCCGGGACGGAGATGAGCGCCGGCAGAGCCATCCCCCTGCACAGCCCTGGGTCGCAGCATCGGCCACCGCGGTGTGGAAGGATCGGGCGCGCCAGTTGCTCCTGCGGCACATGGAAACGGCCAGCCTCCACCCGAGAATTCTCTCGGCCCGCCGCGTGCTACTTCCCCTTCGCGGAGGTCTCGTCGGAGCCGCCGAGCAGCTTTGTTTACAGTCCTGCGCTACGTCCCCAGCACCGCGATACAAGGAGATGGAAGTGCGTTTTTCCAGGGTGGCAAAGGCCGTTGGTTCGGTAAGTTTCCTTTTGGGTATCCTGATTGCTGCCGCAAGCGTGCGCTTCCCGGACCTGTTTCAAGACATGGGGCCCATTCAACACATCGGCGCAGCAAGCTTCTTCTTTGCTGGCGCGTTTGTCGCGATGCAAACCCTCGTCAAGCGAATAGAGGGTGGACATCCCGATGATAGTTCGCTCGCGGCGAGCTTGAAGGAGCTATCTGGGTCATTGCTCTATTCGATCGTTGGCCTGACCGTTACCGCGATGTCGGTCTGGACGTCATTGACTCAATAGGGGGGTCGCAGCTCCATCGCCTCCATGCGCCCTGTCGCTTCAGTTTACCTTCAGTGCACCGCAGCACGAAATCTTTCGCGACTGCGAAGCGTGGTCGTTCCTTGCCGCCTCTACTGTCGTGCCGGCTCTCTCGTGCAACTTAGGGAAGACATCTCCGGGCCGCTTGTCGCAAGCTCCGCTCACAGAACGCGTGCCTGGTTTGCCGCTCTCGCCGGTTTTATTTCACTCGACGAGAGGTCTCCTAGCAAAGACACGCCGTGCCGAAGTCTTGGCATCACCAAGTTAACATTTGTTAATGCTCTGTTCACAGAGATTTAATCCAAGATTGAATCCCACATTGAGGCGGCAATTTGCGTATTTGATGAATTTCGCAGGAAATCAGATCACKGTTATTTGCATGAACATTTCAGCTTCGCGACGGTAATATGGATGCGAAGTCGGATTTCAACCCGGCCTCGTGCTTTGGAACGCAGGAGATCAGTCATGATCACTTACAGGATTGCCCTTGTCGGAGGCCTTCTCGCGCTGTTCGGGATGGCCAACACGGCGCAGGCCTACGAGTTCGGCCCCGAAAGCATCATCCACGAGCAGTACGAGAACCCGCTCGCCCTGCAGGAGCAGCAGCAGTATCGCGCCTATCATGAGCACATGAAGGAGCTGCGTGAGCATCAGTATTACGCACCGGCGATGCGGCGCCATCACAGCTGAGAGGCAAGCACCTCTCGGAGGCAGGGGCCGCCCCAGCGGCCCCTCTTTTTTGCATTCGGCCTGTCTTCCATGCTGCCGATCGATTGGCGTGTCACGGCGATGACGACCGGACAGGAGACGCGCAGGGACGACGACCGCGGGCAGCCAGCAGCGAGATGCGTCGGAGCGTCGCGCCCCCGCAACGCCCCTTCATCGCCCGCCCCCGGAAAAATGCCGAGCTCCCTATCGCCCCAGGGATGGGCGAGCCGCGAAGACAGGCAAGATCGGGCCGCCTGAAATACGACATGAACACTTCGCAACGCAGAAGCAATCGAGCCTTAATATAATATACCATCCGGCATTGAGGCGTTAATTTGCAATAATTGCGATTCTTACAAGAAATAAGTTCACACTTACTTGTATGA